>JABHYP010000592.1 GCA_018656855.1 Candidatus Latescibacterota bacterium
AGATCTGGTTTTTAAAACGTACCATGGCGTAACTCCATATGATGTTAATTTTAGCGGGTTAATAAAACTATGGAGTTACGCTATTGACAATATGAAATCAAACACCACTGCCGCTTCAGCGGCTTAGTTCAACAAGTGCATTCAGACCGATTTCACCCGCCGCCCTTCGGGCTCTGGGTGAAACGGCTGATGCCGGTGTTGGAGATGCTACACGAGACTTTTTGCATTGATGTTAAATTTTTCTGCCAAACCTCTAATATGCTTTAAGCTAAGATCTCTTTTACCATTTAATACATCGGAGACATAGCCCTGTGAACCCATAATATCAATTAGGTCTTTCTGTTTAAGGTTATACTCATTCATCAAATGTTTTATTTTTTCTATTGAAGAAATATTTATTTTTTCAAGATTCTGAACTTCTTCAAAATTTGACTTCTCATATTCATCAATCAAGTCTCCGAGTAAATCGATAAACGATGAAACGGGATGTTCATCTGGTAAATCCAGATTAAGGAGTTCATTCATCAACTCAAGTTTATACGCATACTCTTTGTCGTTTTTTGGATATGTCAATATTTCGGCTATTGGGGGCCAATTGCTTTGAATCGCAGTCAATATTTGATTTTTCATTTTATTTCCATTTGTTTTTTGAATATTCAGAATGAGTTAAAATATCAAGTATAAAGAGCCTTTTTGAAACAAAATTAACTCTGGCTATCATTCGGTATTTATTACCGCTGATATTAAAAACTGTTCGTCTACCAACTAAGTCAGCATTTGGAAACCAGTTTCGAAGTTCATTAAAATCCGAGAATACTTCTGAATTTGCAATTGCATACCATCCAAGTAATGAAGATTCTGAATCAGGGTATTTGGAAATAAAATCAGTGATTCTCTTTTTTGAGATAATATGCATAATATTGATATATTGTAAGTTATTGTGTTATTTTTCATTATATATCGCAATTTGCGATATTGTCAACATATTTTATAACCGTTTGAGAAAATGGACTATTTCCTGGAATAAATCTCCAACGAATGCATGCAGACCGATTTCACCCGCCGCAAGCGTCGGCTGAAACGGCTGATGCTCGTGTTGTGCAGTATTTGAGGAATAGAGAGGATCAAAATAGAAATGATTAGTATTTACCCTGTTTGAATCGCTTGTATACTTCGTCATCATTTCGTTTTCCGACAACAGCGATGTACACAGTATCCTTATCAAAACGATAGATAATCCTGTATTCACCAATGTCTACACGCTGATATTCAGGAAACCCTTTTAATTGTTCTGAATCGTGAGGTGTTGGATTTTCTCTTAGACCAAGAATGGTTCCGACAACCTGCCGATACTGTTTGGGAGGTAACTTCTTAATAAACTTTCCAGCAGATTTTGTAATGTCGATTTTATGCATATATTCAATTCCCTTTCAGAAGATCAGCAGATGCTTCCGCTCCCAAATAACCGTCTTTTTCGGCTTGTTTGGCTTTATCGGCCCAGTAAGCATCTTCATAAGCGAGGAATTTTTCATACATTGCACTTGAGATAAGTACGGATTTTACACGACCTGATTTTTCAACAATCACTGGGTCAGTTTCCGCTGCATCGAGATATTGTCCTAGTCGGTTTTTTAATTCAGTTGCTGTTACTTGCATAATATTCTCCATATTGACTGTTTCGCCTATAATAGCCTATTTAGCTAAACTAGTCAATATGGTATTTAAATCAGCTACCCAATGCTCAACAAATTGCTTGTACGGACGGCTATCGCCGCCGCACAGCATGGCGTTGGTGTGTTTTTGTGTTTCGGATTTCAAAATAAGGAATATTGAATGAAGGTCTATTTATTCAAAGTAAAACTATATCATAATAAACGAATTTGGCGGACAATCGCGATAAAGGAAAACCAAACATTAGCTGATTTTCATGACGTCATATTCGAAGCGTTCGACAGGTATGATGCTCATTTATATTCTTTCTACCTCACTGATGGATCTAAAAGACGTGACCGATTTAGAAACTGTCCAGAATTCACAGACCCGATAAATATTCAAGAGAAAAGGAAAATGGGATTTGGGCGAATTCCTGAAAACGCAGAAAAAACTGCAGTCAGAGATCTCAATCTATCGATAAAGGATAAATTCGAGTATTTGTTTGATTTTGGTGACAATTGGCTTCACGAAATTGTTCTTGAAAAAATCGAGGGCGTAAATCCAAAAACAACATA
>JABHYP010000593.1 GCA_018656855.1 Candidatus Latescibacterota bacterium
ATCGCCTTTCTTTAAACGAGTATTTTTAAAAGCTTCTTTCTGATCTGCGTTCAGTATAGTAAGAAATGCCTCATGCTTCTCCGGACCGGGTTCAAGGTTCTTAATCTGTTCAATCTGCGCCTCATCAAGCGGGCAGCCTGCCTTTTTAAGAATCCTTGTCATCATCGCATGACGAGGCGCACGGCCACCTTTCTTTAAACGGGAATCTTTCAACGCTTCTTTCTGATCTGCGTTCAGTATAGCAAGAAATGCATCATGCTTCTCCGGTCCTGGTTCAAGGTTCTTGATCTGTTCAATCTGTGCCTCTGTGAGCGGGCAGCCTGCCTTCTCGAAAATCTTCGTCATCATCATATGGCGTGGCGCACGGTCGCCTTTCTTTAAACGGGTATCTTTCAAAGCTTCTTTCTGATCTGCGTTCAGTATAGCAAGAAATGCATCATGCTTTTCCGGTCCTGGCTCAATGTTCTTGATCTGTTCAATCTGTGCCTCTGTGAGCGGACAGCCTGCCTTCTCGAAAATCTTCGTCATCATCATATGGCGTGGCGCACGGTCGCCTTTCTTTAAACGAGTATTTTTAAAAGCTTCTTTCTGATCTGCGTTCAGTATAGTAAGAAATGCCTCACGCTTTTCCGGACCTGGCTCAAGGTTCTTAATCTGTTCAATCTGAGACTCATCGAGTGGGCAGCCTGCCTTCTCGAAAATCTTCGTCATCATCATAGGGCGTGAAAATCCCTGTCTTCTTGCACGGTCTGACTTGGCGGTTCCGGCAAGAATAAGAAACACCGCACAAACAGTCACAATAACAGTGAATCTTCTGGATTTCATAACTTCCTCCTTACAAAAATAAAAGTTTATTTCCCTCGAGGCTTTTTCACTGAGTTTGACAAAGGAAGCAGGATAAAGGTTTAAAAATAATTTTCCGATAATGGGTGGCAGTGCTAACTCGAATTATTCATAAAAATAATTAAGCTTTTATTTTGACTGATGAAAACAGAAAAAATTAGCCATGGATGAACACGGATAAATACCATGGTAATCTCCCCCTTGAAAAGCCCCGTTCGAACAAGCGTTTTGTGGAAAAGAATTTCAGCATGTCTAAACACGCTAAAAGCGTGTGAGTTCTGAAATTCCCGAAAAACGTGCCGTGAGAGCGGACAAAGACTTTTCACAGGGCGACCTTTCTTTTGCTTCTTTACTTTGGGCGAACAAAGAAAAGAAGAATTAAAAAAGAATATCATCTATTATATATTATAAATGAGGGATGTGCTGGAATAAGTACTTTTTTATCCGGTGCTTAGAACGGTCGTATCTTATTAATTATTTTTTTGAATTGATAGGGCTAAATGAAATGGGGAAAGTGGATTTGGAGATTAAATCGTCACCTGCGGTTCAGGGGCGCCTGTTAAAGTATTCAAGAACAATTTTTGCAGCTTTTTTGTCTTCCTGGACATCCAGTACGGGGATCATTTCGGAGCGTTTGACAGTGAGGTTTCCATCTGACTTATTGAGCGTCACAAGTCCGATGAACTGGCCATATGTTCCCGGCGAAACTATAATTCCATTAGAAGTTTTTACAGGCGGATCATATTTTTTATTTCCATAACCCTCAACTATCAGATCTATTTCCGGAAAATCCTCCAATAACTTCTTATTTGAATCCGGAGCCATCTGGGAAAGCACAATAATGAAATCACTCTTCATGGAAATATCGCTCAGGATTTCCTTAAGCAATTCATCCGCAGGTAGAACCATGTAGTCATACTCCTGGTTCATTCTAATATAACACGTTGAATCACACACGGCTGTAACAGCAACAGTGGTCCCGTTAATTTTTTTGATAGTATAAGGATTAAATACGAGATTTTGATCGGCTTTGTCTGCAATCGATGCTGAAATCAGGGGAAATTCGGCCGCGTTGCTTACCGCGTGAGAGCCTGATATACTCTTAAACATCTCGTTACGGCCTGCTGCTGATACATCATACTTCATTAAATTCATTATGCGCATAACAATAGATGCCTTGAATTCATATCCTCCGAACAGACTCACCATATTCCCGCTGTCGACAAGGAGAAACGGTTTCTCTTTTTTCCGTAGTTCACGAATCAGTGTCACCCGTTCGGCAAGACCGCCATAAGGATCGTTCGGGCAGCCGCAGGCGCGAAGCTTACCGTTACTATTGGCGGTGTATAACACAGTCACTTCTTTTTCCCGCGCATTTCCCGGTTTCACTAATAATGCCGAAAATGCAAGCACACAAAAGATAAAAGTAATTTTTCTCACGGCTCAAATTCCTGATATATTTATTATTACAGGCTAAAATACAAAGATATGTTTACGTTTCAATTTACAAAAAAAAGAAATGACATAAAAGTCTATTATACAAAAAATCCATAAAGATGCTTGTATAAAGACACATTTTTTGTTTATTATTCAAATAGATTTTTCCTCATCTCTCGCTGGGAAATCTTTTTTAATTGAAATACCTGAGAAATTAAATAAATGTTTGGCAGAATAGCCCTTTAACATCATTTTACCGGAAAGGCAGCGATTATGAAACGACGCAACTTCATGAAAAACAGCATGATGACAGGCGGAGTAATTCTTAATGGAATACATGGAATGAATTCTCCCAAATCCGCTTTTGCACAGGAACGCAAGCAGTATGACCTCATCCTTAAGGGCGGACATGTTATCGACCCGGCAAATAATATCAATAAGATTATGGACGTTGCCGTTTCAGGCGGAGAAATTGCCCGTGTAGATAGAGACATTCCAGCCGGCGACGCAAGAAGAACTGCTGATGTATCCGGCTATTATGTGACACCCGGCCTAATCGATATTCATACGCATATATTCAAAGGATTCAAATCCTGGGTTGTCTCTGTAGATCCTGAGTATTCAGCTTTTTCTTCGGGTGTAACGACTATTGTTGATGCCGGTACTGTAGGCGCTAATTATATCATGGATTTCAAGAGGAATGTAGACAGCTATACGAAGACCAGGGTGCTAGCTTTTCTGAATATCTGCGCTGATGGCATGACGAAGAATGACCAGGATAATCCGGCGATGCTGAATGTCGATACAGCCGTCCGGACAGCAAACAACCACACTGATATTATTGTCGGATATAAATCAGCTCATTACTGGCAGAATGAC
>JABHYP010000594.1 GCA_018656855.1 Candidatus Latescibacterota bacterium
CATACCCAACACAGTTTACAATATCCTGCGACATGGCTTCATAATCGCCGGTAAAAAAGTTGAGCAGCGCTTTTCTAACACACACACCATACATCTCTTCCTTCAACCGGGATTTGATGCGGGCTTGTTCAAATGCTTTTTCTGCTTCTTCTGCACGACCTCCGCGTAAAAAAGCCTCGCCGAGAGTTATGTAAGCCTCACGGGCGACAGGTCTGAACTTTGTGGTTGATGCGAAATCGTTCAAAGATCGGGCTAATTCGTCAATAAATGCCACATCCTGAGAAAGCTGAAGTATCCGCAGTGACGCCGTATCGCCTTCCTGTGTGCCCTGATAATCCTTAACTATATTACGGTAATCCATAATCGCGCCATCGGTATCGCCGAGAATAAACTTGATGGACGCTGATACAAGCAGTGAAGATACCCGCCCGGGATCGTTTTCAAAATACCGGTAGAATCCGGCGTAAACCATAAGCGCTTTTTCAAGGTGGCCGTCTTTTTTTAATCGCTCGGCAAGGTTCCATACATCGCGTGGATTATTCGTAGCGGCGGCGGTTGTTATCAGCACAGTATACGCTCTGTCAAAATCACCGGTATCGTACATGAGGCCGGAAAGAAGTCTCGCAGTATTGATACTTTCAGGATGGGAATCCAGATATTCTGCAATCGGGCGGACAATATCATCCGTTTTTTTACCGGCTTCGAGAGCTTTTTGTATCATTTGTTCAATGTTAGTGTATGCTATTTTTATCCTGTCGATAATTTTTAAATATTCTTCAAGCGCATCGATATATTTCATGCGTATACTGTATATACGGGCAACTTCGTTTGCAAACAGTTCGTCTTTTCCTGTTTTCTTTCTTGCAGTAGTGTAAACTTCCAGTGCAGTATCAAGATCATTCTGGCTAATGAGTTCGCTGGCCACAAGGCTGACCCTGCCTGCTGCATCCCACCGCTTCCCTATAATATTCAAAAGTTTCCTGCGTCCTTTTTCTTTGTCCCCCTGGCCGTAGTAAGCATGGGCAAGGTATCTCATCGTGGAAATTTCGCCGCGGTATTTATTGAGCCTTTGAAGCGTCAGGCGCTCCATCTCTTCAAAGTCTTTTGTTCTCTCTAATAACAGCACAAGTTTCCAGAAAACGATGTCGGTTCCCTGAGACTCATAAATGCGCATGTATATTCCCTTCGCCTCTTCATACTTCTTTTGAATCTCTAGTTCCTGGGCTTTAATAAATTCCGGATTGGTGTTCACAGGGCGACTCAGAACACGCGGTGGAGTTTCTGAATCTGCGGAAAATGGAATACTCGTCATGACTATCAGTATAAAGACAAAAACCACTCTTTTCATTTTACTTCTCCGGCTTTTTCATGCTGAATCATTTCGTTATCGTCATAAAGCATCGATTCGAAATAACGGCGTATCAATCGGAGATATTCATCGTTAAAATCGTCCTGCATCGCCGTTTTGATGATTTCGTTGAGGTCGCGTTTCTTTTCTCCGAGGTCTTCTGCAAGCTGGTCTGCGCCTTTCGAAATATTTCTTTTCGCAGTCCAGGATTTTCTTTTATCTTCCGTTTCTTCCTTTTCACGCCTCGATCTCCGGGCATCCAGAAGACGCCTATAAATGTCGAGTTGTTTACGTTCGACAAGTTCCCTCACCTCGTTTCTTCTAATCATCTCTGCCGTGTCATCCATATCTTCAGCAAGCTTTTCGAGCATTTCTCTTAACCGCCTGTCTTCACCGATTTTTCTGCCTAATTCGGAAAGCATCTCGGCCAGCCTCTGCTGTTCGGCGGCAAACTGCATCATCATCTGTTCCGATTCCGCAGTATCCATCTGCATCTGAAGCGAGAGTTCGCCGTTTGCAATTTTTTGTAGCTGCTGCAACAGATCGCCAGGCATGCCTTTACCCTCGCCCTGGCCGCTTTTAACAAGAAGGACAAGAAAATTAACGGTTTTGTTGAGGTCATTCAGGGAAGTTCGGGCATTCTCTACTCCCTTTTCGGTTTTTCCCGTTGCAAAAGAATCGACAGCGTTCTCCATGAACATCTTCGTCATTGACATAATCTGCTCATACACACCGGAAAGTTCAACCGTGATTTCCCCGAGGTGCGCAAGCGACCGTTCAGCCTTAGAAAACGCGTCAATAACCTCAAGCTGGCGTTTTGCGAGGTTATCTTTATCCGGAGCATTGCTGCCGGTGAGCCCTTTCTTTTCGAGGTCTGCAATAAAATTTTCCTGTTTTTCGGAAACGGCGAGCAGATCAACAAGCGCAATGAAAAGCCTTCGCTTAAGCTCTTCTGTGTTCGTTTCTTCCATTGCGGTTCCCACAGCATCCATCTGAGCTAATAACTCCGAAAGTTTGGCGTTCGATTCCTGGAGACCTTTTTCCGCTCTTTCCTTAAGCCCGTTTTTCATATTATCGGAAGTTTCCTTCATCGCTTCGGAAATATCCCCCGATTGAAGAAAATCCTTTAACTCACTGGTGTCCACACCGAACTTCTCCTCAAGCTCCTCCGCTACATCTTTCAACTCATCCTGGAGAGTTTTCATTTCGGATGCAAGCTTCTCCTGTTCGCGCCAGACGGCGGGATTGCCAGATTGCTGTTTATAATTATCCGTCAATTCCGCCTGTTTAAGAGATATTTCCTCAACAAGCCTTTTTGTCATTTCAAACCGCTGAATTGACTTTGCCTGTTCGAGAAATGAGATAATCCTGTCAAGTTTTTCTTTTAAATTCTCTGCGGTGACCTTATGGTTATCGAGCGCTTCCTTTAATTTGCGTGGATCAAGCGTTGTTAGACTTGCCTGTGTCAGCCGTTTTACCGCTTCCTTTAATTCACCGTCGACAAGCTCATCCATCATCTTGGC
>JABHYP010000595.1 GCA_018656855.1 Candidatus Latescibacterota bacterium
ACTTATCGAGCGAAACACAACTATTCCTGCTAAAAAGAGTGAAAAATTTTCAACTGCGGCAGATAATCAGCCCTCAGTCGAGATTCATGTCCTCCAGGGTGAACGCGACCTGGCAGCAGGCAACAAGACCATTGGCCGCTTTCATCTGGACGGCATTCCTCCAGCGCCAAGGGGAATTCCCCAGATTGAGGTTACTTTCGATATAGATGCAAATGGCATAATCGACGTTTCAGCGAAAGATAATGCTACCGGCAAAGAACAACAAATCCGAATTGAAGCCTCAAGCGGCCTTACCGAGGAAGAGATCAAGAAGATGGTCCGGGATTCTGAAATTCATGCCGCAGAAGATAAACTAAAAAAAGAAGAGATAAGCCTGCATAATGAAACCGACCAACTTATATACCAGACTGAGAAAAACCTCAAAGAACTCGGTGATAAATTGGATCCTGATGCCAAAGCCAAAGTTGAGGCCGCTCTCGAGAGAGCTAAAGAGTCAATGAAAGGTTCGGACAATGATGATATAACTTCGGCTCGTGATGGTCTGAATGCTGCATGGCATGAAGCCGCTTCGAAAATATACGAGCAGCAGAATGCCCAGGCCGGCCAACCAGACCCTCAACAGCAGGAGGAGCAGCCGCCGGAAGATAAAGAAAAATCATCTGAAGAAGATTCCGGGGCTGTTGACGCTGAATTCGAAGTAGTTGATTGAATTTATTCATTACGGAATAATTATTTAGCAGCGATAACGTATGAATTGCGTCCACATGGAATTTAGAAGATTATAAATTTCTGAAAAAAAACATTGAACTTATTATTTTATTTATTATATTAATAATCTTAATTTTAAATTTTAGCACTTTCACCTTTAGAGTGCTAACCACTATGTTAAAACCTTTTGAAAGGAGGAACTTCCTTGAAGATTAAACCGTTAGCAGACAAAGTATTAGTAAAGTCTGATGAAGCATCAGAAGAAAAAAGTTCCGGCGGAATCATCATTCCTGACACCGCAAAAGAAAAGCCTCACAAAGGCAAGGTTGTTGAAATAGGTCCCGGCAGAACCGATGAAAACGGCAAAATCATCAAGATGAATGTCAAGATCGGTGATAAAGTGCTGTACTCAAAATACGGTGGAACTGAACTGGAGTACGAAGGCGAAACCTATCTTATCATGTCTGAATCTGACATTTTAGCTGTCCTGAAATAATTACCATTATAAAATGAATTATGGAGGTTTTTCAATATGGCAAAGGAAATTAAATACGATGCTGAAGCCCGTGGCAAGTTGAAACAGGGCATGGACAAAATGGCTAATGCGGTCAAGGTGACACTTGGCCCGAAAGGCCGCAATGTAATCCTTGAAAAGAAATTCGGCTCTCCCACTATAACCAAAGACGGTGTTACAGTGGCCAAGGAAATAGAGCTTGAAGATAAACATGAGAACATCGGCGCCCAGATGCTCAAGGAAGTTGCTACCAAAACATCCGATGTTGCAGGCGACGGCACAACAACAGCCACCGTGCTCGCTCAGGCTATCTTCGCCGAAGGTCTTAAAAATGTTACTGCTGGCTCAAATCCGATGGAACTCAAGAAGGGTATTGAGCTTGCTGTGAAAGCTGTAGTCACCCAACTTCACAAGATTTCCCGCCCGGTTACCGGCAAAAAGGAAATTTCCCAGGTTGGTACGATTTCGGCTAACAACGATACAACTATTGGTGATCTCATAGCCGAGGCTATGGAAAAAGTTGGTAAAGATGGTGTTATCACTGTCGAAGAAGCTAAGAGTATGGAGACAATGCTTGAGGTTGTCGAAGGTATGCAGTTCGACCGCGGTTATATCTCCCCTTACTTCGTAACAGATGCTGATACCATGGAAGCTGTTCTTGATGACCCACTGGTACTTATTCATGACAAGAAGATATCCAATATGAAGGATCTTCTCCCTATACTGGAAAAAGTAAGCCAGACGGGCAAGGGTCTTCTCATTATCGCCGAAGATATCGAAGGCGAAGCTCTTGCAACCCTCGTGGTCAACAGACTCCGCGGCATTCTTAAAGTAGCGGCTGTTAAAGCTCCCGGTTATGGTGACCGGCGCAAAGCCATGCTCGAAGATATCGCAATCCTTACCGGCGGAAAGGTTCTATCCGAGGAGATCGGATTCAAGCTTGAGAGCGCTACTACCGCCGATCTCGGAAAAGCCAGCCGTATTACTATCGATAAAGATAACACCACGATTGTCAAGGGCGGCGGAAAAACTTCCGATATCCAGGGAAGAATCGGTCAGATCCGTAATCAGATAGATGAAACAACATCCGACTATGACCAGGAAAAGCTCCAGGAACGTCTTGCAAAACTTTCCGGTGGTGTTGCAATCATTAATGTCGGTGCAGTTACGGAAATCGAAATGAAGGAAAAGAAAGCTCGTGTCGAGGATGCGCTCCATGCCACCCGTGCCGCAGTTGAAGAAGGGATTGTTGTTGGCGGTGGGGTTGCGCTTCTTAGTTCTATTGACGCTGTCGACAAGGTGAAGGCTAAAGGCGATATTGCAGTTGGAGTTGATATAGTCAAGAGAGCTTTGAAAGAACCGGCAAAACAGATTGCGAATAATGCCGGTTTAGAGGGTTCGATTGTTGTGTTAAAGACACTTGAGCTTGGTGAGGACGAAGGCTTCAATGCTGCTACAGAGAAGTATGAAAATCTCATCAACTCTGGTGTAATCGACCCGACCAAGGTTGTACGTATCGCACTTGAAAACTCAGCTTCGATTTCTTCGCTTCTACTCACAACAGAGGCATGTGTTATCGATCTGCCGGAAGAAGCTCCCCCGGCTCCTCCCGCCGGACCTCCTGGTGGTGGAATGGGCGGCATGTATTAATAGAACCATTCTTATCGAAAAACACCCGTGTCTTTATGGCGCGGGTGTTTTTTTTGTCTCCCTGTTGCCTAAATTGTAATTGCTAAAATTTTGTCTTTTTTATATTTTTCAATTATATTGGATTTATATTTAATATTCATCTATCGGAAGTCAAAATGGTTTTCAAAAATATCAATGCTGTTATAGCATCAACTTTCTTCGTACTTTTCTTCTTATCTTCAGAAGCGTACTCAGCAGACATCGAATGGAAATTGTTTCTCAAAGAGCACAAAAGTTCCGGACCCATTTTGACAAAAACTGTCAGTGAAGGCGAAGAATTTGTTTTAAGTGAATCTGACTATACTCAGAAACCGTCCGAATCACGGGAGATTTTGAATGCCCTTGACGGTGTCAGAATCCTGATTCGTCAATCCCCTGTAAATTCTATTCATATAGTGCTTAATGTGAATGAAAACACTTTTGAACGTGTCAGCGGAAATTCATTGTTTATTAATTTATCGTTCGAGGGTTATGTTGACGGACAGAGAGAAAATTTTGTAGAGTTTCCCAGTAATTCTCCTCTGGTATTAACGATTCCGCAGTCAAATCTTGACGATTTACTGCCTCTTTGCAGCTTATCCGGTGATGATCTTATATGCGTGTATAACCTGGGTGGAGGAAATTTTTCCAAAACCGGCATTAAAACAAATACTACATCCACAGGAATAGTTGTTGAACTGAACAGGCTGTCACAAACCGTGGGCGGGAAAGGTAAAAATCTTGGCTTTCCCTCAAATGTTAAAATTGATACCTGGAATAAAATAAAAATCCTCTTCAGGTGAAACTCCAGACTTTCTTAACAAGGCAACTTTAAAACATAATTTGAAGTTTAGGATCATCCGAATATTTAGTATCTGAAACCAACATTAAATAGTAAAAAGAAATCCCCCGCTGTAATTTTCAACATCGGGGGATTTGATTTGGTGAATATAAACTTAAATAATGAGAAATTTAATCCTTGTTTATATAACGACTTATTCAAATTATGATTTTGTATATTACTCTATCATAACTCAGATATATGCGTTTTACAAACCTGCTTATGCTTCCACTTGAGCCGCGTCTTCCTGATCCACATCATCCGTAGCAGGCCTGCTGCGCCACCAATTTGCAAGCGCTGATCCTGAAATGTTCATCCAGGGGCCGAACACCGCAGGAGCAAGCCCGACAGTTGCGACCTTACCCATCTGTAGTGCAAGACCAGAAGCCATGCCGCCGTTCTGAAGCCCGACCTCAATAGCAATCGTACGGCAGTCCTTTTTGTTTAGACCGAACATGCGGCTCCCCCAGTACCCGAACACATAACCGAGAGTGTTATGAATTATTGCTGCAAAAACGAGAGTAATTCCGATAGCGAGAAGGTTGTCGCGGCCTGCGGCGGTGATGATGGTAATGATATATGCTATACCGACCATGGAAACAATGGGCATAATCTTATCGAGAAACCTCGTGTTGCCCTTTGCAAAATAATTAATCACCCATCCGACAAAACCGGCAATTATAAAAGTGATGCTCATATTTTTAAACAGATCACCGATACGAAGCAATTTTTCACCGGTAGAGCCTGACAATGATATGGCAAACCATATTACGATGAAAATTGCAATAATGATCACATGCTTGAGCGTTTCAGACATTTTGAAACGTGTATGCGCGTAGTGATTGAACATCAAACCGGCGCCGATGGGGATAATTACCATATATATAATGCCTAACATCATATCCACAAAGCTAATCTGAATCATCTGACCTGCGAGCATTTTCATCATGAAAGGAGTCATAATCGGTGCGGCCATTGTTGCACATGCTGTCAATGTAACCGCCAATGCAAGGTTATTACTCGCGATGTAGTTCATTACGTTCGATGCCAGACCACAGGGTGAAGATCCGATAAGCACGACACCGGCGGCGATCTCAGGAGGAAACCCAAAAGATTTCGCAAGACCGAAACCGACAAAAGGCATGATCGTAAATTGGCACAGCATACCGACAAAAACACCCTTCGGCATCTTGATAACACCCACAAAATCCTTTATGCTCATGGCTGTACCCATGCCGAACATAATAATCTGCATCAGGGGAACGATAAGAATTTTTAACTGAAAACTACCGATTTCAACAAAATATTTTGGATAAAACATGGATGCTGTCACTGCTGCAAAAATCCAGACAGTGAAAGCCAATCCTTTGAGTGGAGTCCCCCTGATACCGATTGCAAGGGCAACAAAAAAAGCAACCGCCAGAGGCCCCGTTTCAGCCCGATAGCCCATGAAAAGCATTACTACCAGAGTCAAAACACTTAAAACACAAATGCCAAGAAAAACTTTGTAATAATTATTCATACTACTCCCTTCTTATATTTTTAAAAAAATTAATTTACAGAATATCAAAAATTCGCCGGTTAAATGCAAGGAAAAACGTATTTTAAAAACTTATTTTATTTTCCGTGCCTTTCTCCGTTGACTTTGAATTATTATGTGATTATAGATTTATATAGCGACATAATTCAGAAGTCGCATATATTTCTCGATACGTGTGTCTTACTTTTCCAGTCCGGAGTCGTAAAATGAAAAAGAAATGCTGGTTTGTTGTAGCAGGTGTTGTTTTGCTGTTATTGTCCGGCTGCACCGGCAAACAAGGCAAGGAAACAGCATTCTACGTTTCTCTGTCAGGTAATGATTCATGGTCGGGAAAACTCCCGGAGCCAAACGTCAGTAAAACCGATGGACCTTTTGCCACTCCCGAAAAAGCCCGGAATACCATCAGAACGCTGAAAAGTCAAGGCCCTTTGCCCGATGGCGGCATCACAATATATTTTCGGGGCGGCATATATCCGGTTTCGGAAACTTTTGTACTTACATCCACAGATTCCGGAACTGAAGATGCGCCTATAATCTGGCGTTCCTATCCTGATGAAGTCGTTCGCTTTACCGGCGGAAAAGTAATATCGGATTTCAAGCCTTTGAGCGATCCATCGGTACTTGAACGGATTAAC
>JABHYP010000596.1 GCA_018656855.1 Candidatus Latescibacterota bacterium
AAATCGAGCGGTGAAGTGCCGTGACCGGGAAGCAGCATGGCCCTGACACGCCAGCCAGCATCTGCAAGGCTCTCCGGCAAATCGTTGAAATTGTTCGTAGTGCCCACAAAGCCGTGAATCAACAGCACGGCACCCGGTGAATTTTCAGGGCTCAAGTCCATTGGCCCGGCGCCGTAAAGAATCCCTGTTGACGGATCACGGGGCGCTTTTTCATCGTATTTTGTTACAAGGTAATCTGTAACGATCCGGTATCCACCGACAAGCAATACAGGAGCAGCAAACAGGCCTGCAACCGGTAGTGTCGAACTTATAGAATAATCCGGCGCTGCTGTTCTGTTACAGAGGCAATCAATGAAACAATGAAAGGCAAGAGCGACTGTTATTACAAATACAATCACTCCTGCCTTTTTTACAGATATGAACATGATTTTATTGTTTTCTATCTTGGCTCCCAAAATGATACAGAATCCCAAAAGTAATTTGTACCGCCCCAAAATTTTTGCCGAATAATTTTTAACCGTCCATTTAAATTTGTAATAAATGTTTGTGAAGATTCATCGAAACCTTTTAACACCCCTTTTGCATAATCTTCATCGGCATAAATTCTGTCAATGATTTTTATCACTCGTTTTTTATAGAATCTCCCGAAATCAGCCCATACATGAACATTCTCACCTATCTCAATTAGTTGTGCCGCTTTTATACACATAAGCATTTGAGCTTGTAGGTATATATCAAGTAAGTTTTCTCCATAAATCCCTGTTGTTAATGAAATCTCAGTTTTCCCAAGTTCTTCCCTATAAAAATCATGTGTGTTGTGGGCTCCACGTTTTAAAGCTTCTGAGTGAAAAAAATACTCAAGATCGAAACCATAACTGAATAGTGGGCGGCCTGATTGATAATACCATTCAAATTTTTTAGTTAAGAGTTTTGTTAAAATTTCCCAACTTTCATAATATAATGAGAAAACAGCAGCTGTCATATAAAGGAATCCAGCTTGTACATGTGGAATACTAATAACTTCAATACGCCCGCCCATATCATCTAATGGTTTAATAACAAATTCTAAAAACCGTTTAAATCTATCAAATAAGAAACAATTATCTGTTCTACAAATTGCAAGTGTTAATGCAATTATATCGGGTTGTTCTTCAATTAGTTTTTTAATATTTATTTCTACATCTTTTGGCGTTGGTTTTGTAACATTATAAATATTATTCCATGTAGATAAAAAATGCCTTTGAATTTCATCAAATTCAAGTTCGATGAGTTTTGCTTTACCCCCAGATATACTAGTTGTATAATAATTATATTTTTTTAATATATAATCACTTAAATCATTATGCTGAGGAACTTCATTTATTATTTTTTTATCAGGCAAAATCAATCTCCATTAACAGTTTGAAATCTACTTCTAATATCACTAATAATATCACACAATTCTGAAGCATTCTGAATTCTATCTTCTTGCTTCTCGACAATTGTACGTTTTAATATTTCTTCAACAATTATTTCACATCTTGGGTCAGCTTTCATATCATCTTTTGTAAAGGTATATTCATCTATATATTCTCTAGAGATATAATTGCCAGTTAACATGAAATTCAGAAGTTTGCCAAGAGCATAAATATCGGCAGATTCTTTAATATTTACTGCCCCACCACGCTCTTGCTCGGGAGCCATAAAATATTTTGCACCAACAGTTTCATCAGCACTTGTTACTCTTTCTGAATCAGGAGTTTCTTTCAATAAACAAATTCCAAAGTCTGAAACTAAAGGTTCAAGGTCATCTTGATCTAAAAATAAAACATTACTCGGTTTAATATCCCTATGAATTACTCCTGCATTATTAATTTCTTTTATTCCATTAACTATACCGGAAAAAACTTCAAGGGATAGCTCAATACGATTAACAAAACGTCTTGAAATATCATGTAGAGTAACCTCAGCTTTTGGCATTACAATATAACCTAAAACTTCGTCTTCAGCCTTTTCTATTAATCCGCTATCTAATACGGGTATAACATTTTTTACACCGCTTGATGACAATGTTTCATGAATTTTCATTTCTTGTTCGAAACGACTCAATTTTTTTTGATACTCTTTTTTTACTTGGATTATTTTAATTGCAACGATTTTTTGTCCTTCACCCTGTTTTGCTTTATAAACTTTACTTTGACCACCAGAACCAATTTTTTCGATTAAAGACCATTCACCAATAAAGTCTTTCATACAAGAATCTCTTTTTTTGTAATATTTTGTTTTTAAAAATATGCTCGAATTCAACGTTAACATTTATTACTAAATTTATTTTGTCTATGATAACAAGATAGTATTTATTATAAAAAAGTCAATAATCTCAATCTTAAAAAAAATAATAATATCTGGCATGATAAATAATTAATCCGACATTCCCCATATCAAAATCATGTTATTATATTTCAACACAATGAGGAATAGGGATTGAAATATATTTTCTTTGCTTCCTTAGTTATCTTCTGTGAAATATTTGCCTCTTATCACAACTCTTTTACAAAAATATCCTTGAAATAGACTGTCGAGTTATCATCATGGTTCTGCAGTCCTATATAGCCTTCACCGGCAAAATCCCTGATTTTCCCGCGAGGCTCGGCATTCCAGTCGACAACCTGTGTGCCATTCAATTCGACTTTAATATTTTTGCCCTTGAAAGTTACCTTGTAATGATTCCACTCGCCAACCGCTTTTCCAGCATCGCCGCGGGGCGGTTCGGCATCATAAACAGCGCCTGTTTTGCTCAAGCCGCTTCCACCGTCATCGATCTGGATTTCAAATGAGTGAAATATATATGAATTACTTGCGGGCATCTCGGGAACTCTAAGAAAGATACCTGAGTTTGTTTTTTCACTAATCACTTTATAGTCAAGCTCGATAATGAAATCCTTAAACATCTTTACGCCGTACCAGAAAAGCCCCATTCCCCCACGAGATTTCAGGATACCGGTTTTATTGTCCAGCTCGAAATATCCGGGGCCGTAATGGTTCCATCCATGCTTATTGTATACGCCGTTGTTCGATTGCAGGATCTGCTCGTAGCCTTCGTAATATGTGATGCTTTTTATGTAATCGAGACCCTTCTTGATTGAAGGCGATGGGTTGTCAACCTCATCGGGATTTTCATGCTCGATGGAAATATACCCCTGGTAGTTCTGAAGTGTGAGTTCGGCGAGAATATCATGTATATTCGCTTTGCCCTGGCCGAAAGGAACATCATGGGCATCTTTGTCGCCAAATTCGTTGAGGTCCTTGAGATGAACATCAGTTATGCGCCCATCAAGCGCAACAAGCGCCGCCACAGGATTTACACCGGAGCGCATCCAGTGTCCGGTATCCGCGCACGCGCCTATTCGTCCGTCGCGTCCCTTAACATTTATAATTACCGTTTCCGGGCGGGCGTATTTGGAAGGTACGGGATGATTATGAATGGCGATATTGATATTGTATTCCCTGACCATCTTTTCAATAAGCGAGTAATCGTCATAGGAGGGTTCGGTCACTATCGTTCTGATACCCATTTTCTTGGCGAAGTCGAAAACCTTCCGCATACTCGCCTCATTGTTTTCAAAATTAACAACACCGTAACTCGCCAGCATTATTCCGTGCTTCATCAGTCTGGTTTTAACAAGCTTCACCTGTTCATCTGTGAGGTCAGGGCCAAATTTGACATCGCCGGTGTCTTTGCTTAACACCTGCCCCGAATACGGCTGGAGGTATTCGACACCCAACTCTTTCACTTTCTCAAGGGTTTCAAAAAACGTAAACTTCCTGAAAGTCCAGCATTGCATCGCTACAGGAATCTTCTTTATTCTTACATTGTTGTAATCTACCCTTGTCGGCTCATCGCTTTGAGCTCTAACATCATGTGTTCCACACAGCGAAAGAAGAAGAAACGCTAAAGCGGTTATAAATACATTTCTTTTCATGGCTGCCCCCGGAAATTTATAATTCATTTATTTTTCATCGGATTCCATTTGCCTCTTGCTACCGCCGGAACAAACTTCTCAAGACCAGGCGGCGGAAACGGAACAGTTTTATCCTGCTCGGCGCTCATATATGCGGCCATCAGCAGTTCTGTAACATTGACACCGTCACTGAAATTTTCATCGGGACGTTTACCAGCCAGAAACGACTGAACCATATGGCGGTTTTCCGCTTCATAGCCGTATTCGCTTTCTTCATTTGCTACCACAGGCATAAGCCCCATTTCGGCATTCTGTTTTTCCACAAGGTCTTCACCTTCTTTACCCTTTACATTACGGCTGAAAAATATTTTCAGACCTGTATCAAGCGTATTAATCGCAAGAGAATATTCCGGACCGAGCAGTTCCAAGCTCAACCGCAGACCCGCACCGACAAAGCTCCAGGAGGTTGTACATTCAACAACAAGTGTCTGCCCCTTTTCGTCTCTGTACTCTATCAGCGCACGGCCGAAATCTTCAGCAGGCCTGTTTATGTAGTCAAGTGTGCCTTTACTGGTATCCTTAAGTATTTTCGCATATTGTTTCTGCTGCCATTTCAGACAGGTGGTATAGGCATTGACTTTCACGGGAGTCAGGGTATTACGGTCAGCGCCCGGCTGCGTTAAAATAAACCGCGCCGTTTCAACAGAATGACACATCATATCGTTAATGACGCCTCCGCCCTGCAGTTCGCCGTCCCAGAACCAAGGCATATGGGGACCGCCGTGCTCTTCCGCTGCACGGGCAAGGTATGGTCTGCCGGTTGTGGAGGCTCCACGTGCCCAGATTATTTCTTTACCTCTCATTACTGCTGGTGTGAAAAGCTGATCCTCAAGGTATCCGTCAAGAATCCCGGCTTTTTGGACAAGTTCGAGCATCTTACGGGCTTCGGCAACGTTTCTGCCGAGGGGTTTTTCACACGCGACCCCAATCAGTTCACCTTTACCGCTTTCAACTGCGTTAACAATCTCTTTCATAATCTCAAGGCGGGTAAAGTTCGGAGCGCATATCCAGACCGCATCGATGGCGGGTTCGGCCACCATTTCAGTCACCGATTTGAATACTTTCGCATCCCCGACACCAAGACTTCGGGCCACCCTTGCTGACTTAACAGCCCTGTCCTCATGAGGATCGACTATGCCGAGAATATCCGCATCACGCACACCGACCCATGAGCGGATGTGAAAATTCGCGATAAATCCCGCACCGACAATACCGACCCCTAACCTTTTTCTTGCCATATCATCCTCGCCTTCTTAGAATATTTACAATACTGCATTTTCTATAATACGCATCATCTATCATTTTCAAGAAGTACGGGCGTACTGCCGTACGCCCGTACTGTTCACACTTCTGCATGTTTTACAGCTTTTTCATCCCTGAAGAATAATATAAACGCTAAAGCACAGAGAATTGTCAATGCGCACGGGACGAGAAATACTCCTGTCCAGTTAGTGCCGGCTTCTGCTGTGAAATAAGATTGAATCCAGCCGGCAAAAAGGCTGCCGAAATAGTTCCCAAGACCGAGAACAACCAGTGTAATAAGGCTCTGTGCCGAGTGCCGTATATCCTCGGGCGCTACCATATCGACATAAATAAAAGCTACTGTAAAAAAGAATACATAACAAAAACCATGAAGAGAAAGCGATAAGATAACCAGCCATGCGGGCATTCCTATCGCAAAGATAATATACCGGATAGGCCAGGCCAGAACGCCGACAATCATTGTTTTTCTTATCCCATATTTAGGTAAAATTTTCGGGAGAAGAAAAGCCATAACAAATATCTCTGCTACTTGTGCTATAACCATCACTCCCGCCACAGTGGTATCCGGAATACCTATTCTACCAGAAGTAAGGAACGGAGCGGTGAGGATATAATAGAACATCAGCTCGGTTGAAACGACAAAGGAAATGACCAGGAATATGGTGAAATTCTTATTTTTCAGCATTTTGAGCGCTTCCAGAAACGCCCATGGACTTGCGCCTTCTTTCTTCGGTGGAGTATCCGGAAGTGTTAAAGCCTGAAATCCCATAAGGATGGACAATATCCCGCCCAGAAGAAAGGTATCGCCGGAAAAGGCAAGCGCTTCGTTTGAATTTGCAAACAGACGCCATCCCGACAGGAGAAGTCCGGCGGCAATCCAGCCAAGCGTTCCTCCAACTCTGATCGGCCCGAAATCCTTTTCCGCATTTTCGAGGTTAATAAATGCAATTGAGTTTGTAAGGGCAAGTGTCGGCGCATAAAGAAGGGAATACAAAAGCATCATCCACATCATGACCGTGTAATCGGAAACAGTGGATATGAACACTAGCAGCACTCCTCCGGTAAACTGAAGAAACGCAATAACCTTCTGAGATGCAAAATACCGGTCGGCGAGCTGTCCGCCCACAAAAGGAGAAATTATTGTAGCAAGAGGCAAAAGGCTGTAAATAACTCCTACCTGCATTCCGCTATAACCGAGGTCATCCAGCAAATATGCCGAAAGCACGGGGCTCCATGCTCCCCAGATAGCATACTGAAAAAACATCATCAGGCCGAGACGTACCTTGACACTCATTGACACCTCCATATTCTCAATTCTTTACGGCTCTTCGCTTGCCGGCGGCTTCTTGGAAAGCAGCCTGTCCAGCCCTATTATATGGCTGGTGGGAAACAACGCTAACACAATAAGCGCTAACATTTCTATTAGATTTTTGTTAATAATTAAATAACTGCCTTCGGTAGGAGCCGAATATTTTAATCCGATAAACGGCGGGTTACAAATATAATAAAAAAGTAAAAGAAGCGCGCCGGAAATACTTGCAACACGGGCCAGACATCCGGCGATCAATCCCAGGCCTATCGCGACAAGCCCCCACATATTCATGAAATCAACTATCTTTAAGAGAGCCGGATTTGACAGAATATAGTTAAACACGCCGGTAAATATCCATTTCGATTCCGAGAGAAATCCGGCTGATGTCCAGTAAGGATTGAGTATCTTGACAATGCCCTCGTAAAGAAAATGCCAGCCTATTAGAATCCGAAGAATAACAAGTGTGGTCAACTGAGAACCGTTGTAGTTCGTTAAACCATACGAATTGTTTCCTGTTTCCTGCTGCATAAGCGAACGCCTTTCATTTTATAAGGAAATCACTTAATACCATGTTATATATAGAGCTTAAATCTCCAGCACTTCTGTCGCCTCATCCTGCGAGGCGATCACTATTGAAGGCAGAGTGCGGTCGAAGCTTTCAAAAAGCTCACAAACCTCTTTTCTGACGAGTTCGGAACAATTATTTTCCGCGGAAAGATGGGCAAGAACAATCTTTGGCCTGCCGTTGGAGGGCAAAATGTTGAAGAGGATTTCGGCTGCATTCCGATTCGAGAGATGTCCCGTTCTGCTCATAATCCGCTGTTTCAGATTCCAGGGGTACGCCCCATTTTTCAGCATCTCAAGGTCATGATTCGACTCGATAACCACAATATCCGAATCCCTGAGGCAATGCCTGACAAGAGTCGATACAAAACCCAGATCGGTTGCTAGGGCGATTTTCTTTTTCCCCGAATGCACACAGAACTGTACGGGGTCCGCGGCATCGTGAGACACGCTGAAAGGAAGTATTTCAAACGGGCCAACCTCAAACTCTTCGCCTCTATTGATGGTAACCAGTATCTCGCTGCCGTTGAAAATCTTTTTTTTTCCATTAAATGTCCCCGATGTAGCATACACGGGGATATCGAGCTTACGGGCTGTTATTCCGACTCCCATTATATGGTCGCCGTGCTCGTGAGTAAGAAGGATTCCCTTGATCTTTTTTTCATCAAGGCCGCGCGATTCAAGCCGTTTTTTCATCTCGACAAATGAAAATCCCTGATCAATGATAATCGCTTTGCCGCGGCTCTCAATATAGGTAGAATTGCCTTTTGAACCGCTTCCGAGAAGACAGATTTTCAAGTCATCGTTCCTTCCTTACGCTGTTTATCTTATCACGAAGGTCGTTAAGGCATCTTCGGGCCGCCTCAGGAAAATCATTTTCGGAAGAAGCATACAGTATTGCCCGTGAGCTGTTAACGACTGTTGAGCCGGATTTACCGCCGCACTCTCCTATCACTGCCTCAACATCACCACCCTGGGCGCCGACACCGGGGACAAGAATGGGCATATCACCCACTATTTCCCTGATCTTTTTCATGTATCCCGGCCTGGTTGCTCCCACCACAATACCGACTTCTCCTTCTTCTGCCCATTCAACCGCTTTCGAGGCCACTTTTTCGAACAAACAGCCGCCTGAAGTATCGAACATCTGAAAGTCTTCCGAGGAAGGATTGGATGTCAGGCACAGAACAAAAACGCACTTGCCTTCCCTGAGAAAAGGGCGAACAGCGTCAAATCCCATGTAAGGGTTCACTGTCACTGCATCGGCGCCAATAATATCATAAGCGAAGTCGGCATACTTTGAAGCCGTGTTACCAATATCACCGCGTTTTATGTCGAGTATAACCGGAATATCACCGGGTATTATTTGACAGGTTCTCTGAAGCATTTCTATGCCCCGGCTACCCATGGCCTCGTAGAAAGCTGAGTTCGGTTTATATGCGCAAACAAGATCGGACGTTGAACGGATAATTGCTTCGTTAAACTTTACCCCCCCATCCTTTTGTGAAGCCAAGAGGGCGGGGATTTTATCCATGTCGGTATCGAGCCCAACGCATACAAGGCTGTCTGCCTTTTCTGCGGCCTTTCGAAGTTTTTCGATACAACTCATTCTACTGTTCTCCAATACTGTAAACGAGACGGCCCAAAGCCCTGAAAATTCTCCAACGAACATGATATTGTATCATAAATCCAATCGGTATCCCTAGTAAAGACATGGGCGGCAGATCAGGGACACCCCGCTGCATAATTCCAATTGCCGCCGGAATAACAACACAGAAGAGAACCATGATGCCAATGGTGAAATACCGTATCTTAGTGAACGTGGCGCCAATTTTTACAACCGATTTCCCGTCACGCCCTGTCACCTCAAGCGAAAGACGCGATATGCAGGTAAGCGGCCGTTTTGAAGAGAATGTGACCGGCAGATAACGAAGTAAAACGGTATCACCCGAATTGCCTGTCTGTACAAACTTTTTTTCCACCAGCGAGGCGGTCAGTCTTTCACGAACTAAATCCGGAACACCCTCAGCTCTGTATTTTCTGTAAACGTAGTGTTCTGTCACGTTTATTCCTATTACAATTAAGAATATTTAATAAACTTTTGAAATATAACACAAATCTTTCCACATTTCAATGAACTCTGAAGAAAGAAAATGAAATTGTACTTGACAAACTGACTATTCATATTTTTATTACTATAAATTTATTTTTTAAATCTTTAAAATGAAAAACAAACGAAATTATGAGCTTTCAAAGAGTATAAATGAAAGAGATCGACCATGAAATTTCTAACAACACTTGTAATTCTCATGGTAAACATCCATACCGGATTTTCAGAAGAAACAACACCTCTCATAAACGAAGTCATGTCATCAAATGCCTCAACTATTCAGGATGAAGATGGAGACTATTCTGACTGGATTGAAATCTACAATCCGGGAGATTCACCGATTGATCTTGCAGGATATGGACTGTCAGACAGAGCCGACGATCCTTTTAAGTGGGTTTTTCCCAGTTGCATTATTAATCCTGGGCAATATCTGCTTGTTTTTGCATCCGGTAAAGACCGAAAAACGTATGTTAACCATAGGGAAACCATTATCGATAAAGGAGATGAATGGAAGTATATTATCCCTGATTCTGAACTTCCCGAAAACTGGAACACAACAGATTTCGACGATTCCGGATGGAAATCAGGCCCCAGCGATTTTGGTTTTGGTTATGAAGCTCAGGCGACGACTTTTCCGCGAACCATTTCATTCTTTCTACGAAAATCATTTACTGTCGATGACATTACAAGCATAATCCGGGGTATCATTCAGATAGATTATGAAGACGGATTTGTTGCGTATTTAAATGGGAATGAAGTAGCACGTGCTAATATTGGAGAGGTCGATGTTCCACCCTCGTATGATCAAATTGCGAAGAGTAAGCGAAAAGCGGAAATGTACGACGGCGGCAATCCGGAGTTTTTTCAAATTGATGATATACAATCACATCTTGTACAGGGAAAAAATGTATTAGCAATTCAGGTACATAATTGTTTCTTTCTCAGTAATGAAATGACCGCGATTCCCTTTTTAACGTTCGGAATGCCACATACTCCTCCAAATCCCCGGGGAGCACCTGGCATTCTTAAGCTTTCTCTAAATAACTTTCTATTTCTCCATACAAATTTTAAAATCAACTCACAAGGCGAAACACTGGTTTTAACCGATGATTCAGGAGCTATCTGCGATCAGGTTGAAAGGGGGGCAATACCAATAGAATATTCGCTCGGCAGGCAGCCTGACGGGGAAACTCAATGGGTATTTTTCGAGCAGTCTACACCTGGAGAAAGTAACAGTATCCCCGGATTTGCTGGCTATGCAAATCCTGTACAGGCTTCAATTCCCGGAGGATTTTATAACAGCACTTTATCAATAGAATTATCTGTTAATTCACCTTCCGCTGAAATTCGCTACACACTCGATGGTTCCGCCCCTGCAGACAGTTCAGCGCTTTATTATACTTCCATACCTGTCGAAAGTACAACTGTATTAAGAGCACAAGCGTTTGAAGCAGGTTTATTCCCCGGCAATATTTTAACTCATACATATTTTATTAACCAGACTTCAACATTACCGGTTATATCGTTATCCACTGCCCCGGCTAATTTTTTTGATGATGAAATAGGGATTTACGGTATTGATGATAAGTACGGAACAGGGCAATATAATACTAATTTTTTGGAGGATTGGGAACGACCCGTACATATGGAATTTTACGAACCGGATGGCAGTCCTGCTTTTAACGTAGATGCAGGAATAAAGATCAGCGGTTTATTTACTAGACTCAAGCCTCAAAAACCTTTCCGCATCTTTCTTCGCAGGAAATATGGTGACACTAAAATTAAGTATCAGATTTTTCCGGATCTGCCTATTACAGAGTTCAATAGATTAGATTTGCGTAATGGTGGTGATGATGCACCAAGTACTCATTTTCAAGATGGAATGATTCATAGTCTCGTTAAAGATAAAAATGTGGACATCCAGGCATTTCGCCCATGTGTAGTTTACATTAACGGAGACTACTGGGGGATATATAATATTCGCGAAAGGTTAGATGAAGACTACGCTGCATCTCATCATAGTATCGATCCTGATAATATAGATTTTTTAAGATTTTCGCATGCGAGAATTGGGCTTGAGATTGTCAGAGGAGATTCTATCCATTATTATGCCATGATAGATTACATGGAAAAACATGATTTAAGTGTCCCCGCTAATTATGAATATGTTGAGACACAGATAGATGTGAATAATTTTATCGATTTTAACATTACTGAAATCTATTCCGCTAATTCAAATTACCTTATCGACACTGATAGAATCTGGAGGCCAAAAACACCCGATGGTAAATGGAGATGGATGTTAAGTGATTTAGATGCAGGATTTCCATTTAGTGGAGAAATAGTTGACGGTATAAAACAGGATTACACATTTAATGTTTTTGGATTTTTAACAGGACATACAGTTGATACTTATAAAATGAGATATGTGAGGGCATTTATATTACGTAAATTACTTGAAAACACGAGTTTTAAACATAATTTTATTAACTTGTTCGCAGATTATCTCAATACGATTTTCAGTCCTGATACAGTGATCCAAAGAATCAATGAAATAAAAGCATTACTCGAACCGGAAATGCTCGCTCATATTAGAAGATGGGAAGGATATTATTCCTCGGGCCCTTATATCGGGACATCGAGATCTGATTGGTACAATAATGTGGATGGAACAATAGAATTTGCCGAAAACAGACCTGAACATGTACGCAGTCAAATAATAGAGCATTTCAATCTCAGCGGCACAGTAAATGTTGACCTTGATATTTCACAGTCCGGCGGAGGCAAAATCAAGATAAATTCACTCTTTATCGAAGACTATCCCTGGAACGGTATCTATTTCAAGGATGTGCCCATACAGGTGGCTGCTCTGCCAGATCTGGGGTACCGGTTTGTCGGCTGGACAGGTGTAACGCCGGAAGAGTCTCCATCCCTTGATATTACATTAACCGATGATATCTCGGTCGCAGCAGTATTTGAAAAAATCGGCGACGATATAGTACTGGACAGATACCAT
>JABHYP010000597.1 GCA_018656855.1 Candidatus Latescibacterota bacterium
GATTATGATTTTACCACGACGCAAGCATCGAGGAATTCTTTCGATTAAATACAAATTCCTGTTTGCTGTTTTAACTTGATAAGCGTATTGTTTTGAAGTAGACTTTTATTACAGGAGGATAAATATGCAGCCGGAAGCAAGTATTACAAAAAATCCCAGGAAAATGACAAGTGTTTTTGAGCGCTATCTGACTGCCTGGGTAGGATTCTGTATTATAGGCGGTATCCTGCTGGGGAAGGTCGCTCCGAGACTGGCGCAAACACTGGATAGTATGGCTATCTCGGTCAATGGGGCGCCTGTAGTCTCCATCCCCATTGCGATTTGTCTTTTTTTCATGATGTATCCGATTATGGTCAAGATTGATTTCGGAAAAGTCATTAAAGCCGGAAAATCAGGCAAACCGGTATTTCTTACCCTGTTTCTCAACTGGGCGATTAAACCTTTTACAATGTATGCCATTGCCACACTGTTCCTCGGTGTATTATTCAGGGGATTCATCGGCCCCGAAGCAACCGATCTGGTTAAGATGCCGTTCGGGCTGGATTTACCGCTCGGAGCATCCCATGGCGCCGGCACGGTAGTAATTCATGAAGGCATAAAAATGCTCGAAGTACCGTTATGGCGCAGTTATCTCGCAGGTTGTATTCTTCTCGGAATTGCGCCCTGTACGGCAATGGTTCTTGTCTGGAGCTACCTTGCGCGGGGAAACGACGGTTTGACACTAATCATGGTCGCGATTAATTCCCTTACAATGTTAGTGCTGTATGGTGTATTGGGCGGTTTTTTACTCGGTGTAGGACGCCTTCCCGTTCCCTGGCAGGCGCTGTTACTGTCAATCGCCGTCTATGTTGCTCTCCCACTCGTAGCAGGATATCTCTCACGCAAATGGATTATCAGAGCTAAATGCGAGAACTGGTTTAAGGAAAAGTTTCTCCACATTCTCACACCGGTTACCATTATAGCGCTCTTGATCACGCTGGTATTGCTGTTCAGTTTCAAAGGCGAAGTTATCCTCGGCAATCCGCTTACCATTGTCTGGATAGCTATTCCCCTGTTCATTCAGACCGTATTTATTTTCAGCCTGGGCTATATAGCCGCGAAGATGCTGAAACTTAGCTATGAAGATGCCGCTCCTGCCGCTATGATAGGGGCTTCCAATCACTTTGAAGTAGCCATCGCTACATCCACTATGCTGTTCGGGCTTTCATCGGGAGCCGCGCTTGCAACAGTTGTAGGCGTACTCATCGAGGTGCCGGTGATGCTGATGCTGGTGAAAATCTGTGTGCGGACAAGAAACTGGTTTCAGTAAGAATAAAATCCACTGTAGAAAAGACTTAGGTGCGAAGTGCTGAGTTTGTACTGTGAGGGGGTGATGAGGGAAGGATGAAATTTGAAATGGATAAGAATGAAGCTTAACGGTTTGGGTAACAGGCGCGACGCCAGTAGAGTCCTGTTGACCCATTTGTTAGAGCCATCACCACCAATTTAGGTTGTTTATTATTTTCTCTTGAATATTCAAACCTTCATCATTATTCAATATATTCTTTCCCTCATCGCTGTCAATTATTTATTTAAGAAATGAAAATAATCAATTGAATCAATAGGCTCGTTTTAACGAGCTTTCTTTATTCTCTCTTTTTTTTGGTGAGCTTTCAGGATTAATCCACACCGCCAAACGTCGGGCATGTATCGTAGATTTCGCCAGGCTGCGGCACACCGTTCCGGAGAGAGCAGCCACCGATACCGTGAATATATTCGTTTGTTGTCATTTTTTTAAACCATTGCACAATCCGGTGACGTAGGGGCGTACAGCCGTACGCCCTTACATTATGTCCCTGCATCATTTTGGAACCAGGGTGATGACCGGTTGCGAATTTATATTGACAACAGGTTTTTATTTATTTATATTTCGATATGTGGCGAAATATAGGAGATATGTATGCGTCAATTCATGGATGTTGTCAGGGCTATGGCTGATGAAAACAGGGTGAAAGCTCTGCTCGCGCTGCGTCAAAACGAGCTGTGTGTCTGCCAGATCATCGAGTTTCTCGGTCTCGCGCCCTCCACAGTATCAAAACACATGTCGATATTGAAGCAGGCCCGCCTCGTGGATAGTAGAAAGGACGGACGCTGGATATATTACCGCCTTGCCGGCGACAGCGGTTTGTGCGAGGTCAACGGCGCGCTCGACTGGTTGGGGAAATGCTTTGACAGCAATTCTCTGTCTGGTGACGATGAAAAAAAATTGAAGATGGTCTTGTGCTGCGGACCGCCGTCCTGCGACCATGATTGTAAGAACTGACAATCTAATTTAGGAAGAATTATTCACAAAAAAATTATCTCTCGCGGAGACGCAAAGGCGCAAAGTTATTTTTAGCGTTTATTCACTAATCCGATTAATTCATAAATTTTCATCGCAGAGACGCAGAGTTCGCAAAGATAAAAGAAATAATATGGTATTGAACCGAGATTAGTAGGATTTACAGGACTACCATGATTAATGAGCAAATCAGGGTAATCCGATTAATCATGAGAATCATGGTTCATGTTTTTTAAGAATCATTTATAGTTTTCCTCTGTGCCCTCTGCGCCTCTGCGGTGAAAAAAATATTTTTGTGTTAATAATTCGGGCTAATTACCTGAAAAAATAATTTAAAACCTTTGCGTCTTGGCGACTTTGCGAGAACAAAAAAATTATGAAATAATAATTAAGGAAGAA
>JABHYP010000598.1 GCA_018656855.1 Candidatus Latescibacterota bacterium
ACCAAGAGTATCACTGACTTTTTAGATAGTGCTCTGCAATTGGACGAGCGTTACATGGAAAACGAGTTAAAGGCTGAAGCCATGGGCGTTCTTTAAGATCAATTTACAACCCCGAAATGTAAGTAACAGGCCTCACTGCAGACGAATGGGGTTATGTGAGTTTGATTGAGTTGGAGTCAATAGAAAGACCTTTCGGTTTAACTATTGAAAGAGACCTTTACTTCAGGCAAAAACGGATGTTGGAATGCTAGCAGAATTAATATCAACAAGGCGGAGTAATCCGCCTTTTTAAATAATACGAGATGGCTGACAAAACAGTTTGTGGTTGTATTGGCAGCCAACAGTATGATATAACGTCAAAAACAAAATATAAACCCGACACCAGCGGGGCCGGTGTTGCTTTAAGCCCAGAGGGCTCGGTTTACTCTTTTATTTCGCATCATGTCGGTAGCGAAAAATAGAACCGTCGAAGAAAAAACTAAAAAAATAGGTCAATTATGAGCTCAGAAAGACTATTTGGAATTATTATTGGAATTCCAGTATTTATTTGTTGGTATGTTTTATTTCGTGTTACTAGACATCCATATATTTCTTGGTTGATTTGCACTAACCTTGCTGGTTTTTTTATTATGGCCATCGATAAAAAACAGTCAGTTAAAGATAAATACAGAGTCCCAAATAAAATCATATTGGCAACATCCCTATTGGGAGGACCTTTAGGAGTCTTTTCCGGAACACTAAGTTTCCATCACAAATCTTTAATGCCAAGGTTCAAATTACTAATTGGGGCAATTTTGGCTGTTCATATCTTGTTTTTCTTACTAATTATGAAAATAAAATTTGGTCTTTGAGATATGGAAGACAATGACTTTATCCTATACGTAATGCATTGTGCAGAATCAATGGAAACTGCCTTGGAAGTGAAGTATAAGGCAGTAGGTTCAGGTCTTGGCAAGAAAGTGAAAGATGTGGAGAATCAGCTTCCCAATAACCTCCGCGACACTTTGTGGAAAAAAATTATTCCAACGCGGAATAAAGTTGCACACAAAGTAAGTAGTGTTCCTTCAATTGGCCAGGCCGATCGAATTCAATTTATAGACTATTGTGAGTACTGTATGAGAGAGCTTGGAATTCCTTTTAATGAAAGCTTCTTTCAATTTCAGTCAAATAAAGAAAATACATTTTCTCAATCAGAACCAGAACAGTTTCAACATAACTCATTTAAAGGGTATTCAAATACAACACAACATCAGATTAAAAAATATAATAAAAGCCAGTACTTTTCTTATCATGACTGCAAATACGATAACACCTCACAGAAAGATAAGAATGTTCAAATAAATCAGATTAATAACAGAATGTTCTTTGGCGTTCCAGGACTTATAAAGAAAGCTCTAAAGATGTATAAAAGAAGACATTAATATTCTTTATATATTTCTTCGCCCCGCTGATCATAATTTTATTCTTCGTTGCGCCCCCCGGGCATGTTGGTTAGGTGCAAATCCAAAGTATACTCCAAGCGAACCACCCAATCCTTCATAAATGGCATATTTAACAGTTCCGGGAATAGTGACATTATCCGTAAATTCGTCAATACATAAATCCCCTGTATCAACATCATCGGATTGCGTTATACCCTCAATATCAATTTTCATATTTTCACAAAACTGTTCGCTTAGGTCCTCAAATCCGTCATCTGAGGCAAAAATAATGATATGCCTACAATCACCAATTTCATAGAAACAAGGACCATCCTCATCGTCGCCTGCTATCAGTTCATTACAAAAAGGGCAATGAACCGGATAACTGGAATCTATTTTTTTTTATTGTGAAACATTGGGTTTAATACCCCGCCCCTTGGGGCGTTTCCATGCTTTTCAGGATACCCCGTCCGCTTGCGGCGGGGTAGTTCATTTTATCCATAGTCTCATTCAATTTTAAGTTGTTTAAATAACTTACATCTACAATCTAAATCATGCCCATACGTACTCTCTCACGAAGTTAAGAAATACCGGTTTTCTGGATCACACAGATCATAACATTGGTTGAGTTCTCGATTTTCTGGAAAATATCGAGGCGCTGGACAATGCATTAATCATGTTGATTTCAGATAATAGCGCCATCCGGGAGGGAAGCCCCAACGGGACAGTTAATGAAATTCGTTAAATATATTTTTAGAACATTTAATGTTTACCTACCGAATACATCGAATGGACATATAACACCAGTCAAAATATCCACGCGTAAGAATCTCGCTTTTACCCTTAACAATGCAAGAATGAACACCATTTTGTGTTTC
>JABHYP010000599.1 GCA_018656855.1 Candidatus Latescibacterota bacterium
CGTACGTTTCAACGCCGATTCCATCATATTGAGACGCGGTAAAGGAACTATCTGCCTGTCAGGAGTAATGCCGCCTCCGCCATACACTTCCCGTCCGAGATCGGTATGAAAAACCGGTTTATCCCCTTTTGCCAAATCGGCTGCATTGAGATCAATACTATCGAATCCCTCTTTAATGTATTCTTCTTTCCCGTTATTGTATGGTCTCTGGATCAGTCTTCCCGAGGGCGTATAGTAGTGTGCAACAGAGAGCATCAGGCTTCCAAGATTTTTACCGCTATCGCCGGTGATGGTAATAGGTCGCATCACAAGTCCTTTGCCGAATGATGTCTGGCCTACAGTTAACGCACGGTCATGATCCTGCAAAGCGCCTGCAACAATCTCGGATGCTGAAGCCGAACCGTGATTTATCAAAACAATCATAGGAATTTCGGTGTATGCTGCATACCCTGTGGCGAACCATTCCCGGTTTTCTCCTTTTTCGCGTGGTCCTCTTGTTTCAACGATTAAGCCGTCGCTGATAAAATAGTCCACTACATGCATAGCTGCTTCCAGAGAACCTCCGGAATTATTGCGAAGATCAAATACAAGTTTTTTCATGCCTTGTTCTTTAAGCTTTTTAAGAGTTCTGCCCACATCATAATTTGTCTTGATGGTAAAGTTAGTTACCGCAAGATAGCCGGTTTCCCCGTCCAGCATATACGCATGGGAAACACTGTTCAGTTTGATCCTATCACGGGTTATCGTAAATTTCAGCAGTTCGTCTTCCCCCGGCCGTTCGACATGAACACTAACTTTTGATTTCTGTTCGCCGCGCAGAAGCTTTTTTACTTCTTCATTAGATATGCCGATGACGTTTTTACCGTCGATTTTTACAATCCTGTCCCGTGATTTGATTTTCGCCGCTTCCGATGGGCCGCCCTCGATAACCTGGATTACGGTAATTTTGCCATCAAATATAGCAAAAGAAATACCCACTCCCTCAAAACCGCCGCGTATCTTCTCAGTAAAATCGCTTGCTCTTTTCGGAGGCATATAGCTCGAATGCGGGTCGAGCTTATCTATCATCCCCTGAATAGCCCCGTCGATTAGTGTGTTTTCCCCCAATGTGGTGTCAACATACGACTTTCTTACATTATCAAAAATTTTCTGCTGAACGCTGATTTTCTCAAGATATGTCAACTCATCACAGAAAACGGCACGTGAAAATTCCGTTATACCGATAAAGAACAGAGTCAGGGCAAAAAGATACCGAATATATTTTTTTCTCATTATCTATCTCCTGTGGTTTCCGAATATTCTTCAGGGGCGGATATCAATTAAATTAATATCGCCGGCTTTATTTACTTTAACATTTTTTACGCTTTTTAGTTCCGGTACAAGTTTGAATTCAGTACGCATAGAACCGATTCCGCCGCTCTGGCTCAACACTTTCGAAAAGGGCACAGCCGAGCCGACAATGATTACCACATCTATCAAATATTCTTTTATGATGCCTTCCAGTTCATCAACAAGACCGAGGATGTGCAAGCCGTCAACTTCCCGGCCGCGTATTGCATCCCGGGATATTTCAATGCCGCCTATAATATCATAATAATGTATGTCTGACCTGTCTATAATCTGTTTTAATACCGCCGCATCGGAAATATTTCCTACAACTACTGCCCGTTTTAGCACTGATCTGGATTGAGCGGACTGCAACACCTGATATAGAAATCTCCAGCCCGAAATAAAAATAGAATTGAATCCCCAGCAATAAAACGACGCTATTCTGGAGAAATTATACTGATTTATGAAATTTACAATAAAAACATTGAATAAAAAGCCGACAAATATACCAAGCAATGCCCGTTCAGGATTGAATCTGTAACGGTGATAAACACCGATAAAATAAAAAGTGCTCATATAGAGAGCTGAATAAACAATAAATATCGAAATCCACTGCAGTTCGGAATAGTCGGGAGCGTTTTCAAGCCGCCTGCCGAAACGAAGCAGTATTCCAAGTATAAGTGAAATATTTAAAAGAAGCAAATCAGTTAATGGCTGCCGGGCATTTTTAACCATCTTAATCCCTGAAGCCCACGCCAGGCGTCCATAGATACCGGTGATCAAAAGCCACTGGGGCAGAAACTTCTTGGTCCGGCTATTGTAGTGCTTATCAACAAAGATATGCATTGCGGTGTAAAAATCCCGAATACTTTTCAATGTCGGGACAGTTTTTGTGCTTTCACCTTTAAAGTGGATGATCTCGGTAAAGGGTACATAGAAAATCTTCCATCCCGCCTGCTTGATTCGGTAACACAGGTCGAGGTCCTCACCGTACATGAAAAAATCCTCGTCCAGAAAACCCACATCGTCGAGAACTTCTTTTCTCAGCATCATAAACGATCCGGAAATCGCATCAACCTCAGTGAGAGAATCGGGATCGAGGTATGTTAGATTATATGCCCCGAACGTTTTTGATTTAGGGAAA
>JABHYP010000600.1 GCA_018656855.1 Candidatus Latescibacterota bacterium
ATGCGGCACCGGGATTACCCAGTCCGACAACAGCGAGCAAAAGTTTACTTCTCCTTTTCCTCTTCCCTGGTTTCTTCCCCTATTACCTCAGGTTCGGTAAGTTCTTCTTCTTCCTCTTCGGCAACCTCTTCAGCCTCAGCGACCACAACAACCCTGGGGGCAATAATATGAACAGCAACATTCTCCCCATCGGAAAGAATATCAAAATTTTCATGCTTCAGATCCCTGACATGGATACCATCGCCGATTTGCAAATCGGAAATATCAACAGTTATTTCTTCAGGAATATCCGAGGGAAGACAGATTATATCGAGCGTATGCATAATATGTTCGACAATGCCGTCCTCGGTCTTCACACCGATAGAGGTTCCGACCAAGCGAATGGGGATTGTTACGTTAATCTTTTCATTCAATGAAATTTGTTTCATGTCAATATGTATGATTTCGCCAGAAATTGGATCATGCTGAATATCATATATGAAAGATTTAAATTTCTTTTTAGAATCCTCAATGGCAAGGTTGACAACCACGTTCCTTCCTGCAGAATGAAGCAGAGATAGCAACTCCTTCATGTCTATGATTAAGGGCATTGGATCCATACCAAGCCCATACAGAACACCGGGTATAAGCTTCTCCCGTCTGAGCCTTTTTGAAAACTGTTTACCTGCCTTCTCTCTTATTTTTACATTTAAACTTGCTTCTGTCATCATACCTCCCGTTTTATCAATATCATAAATTTAATATTTTTTCCATAGGGCATTATATGTTAAGTATTAATAAAGGTATAGCATCCACCAGTCTACTGCATTACATAATAAATATTTGGCTGGGGCGGAAGGATTCGAACCTCCGAATGCGAGCACCAAAAACTCGTGACTTACCGCTTGTCGACGCCCCAAAAGCAGATATTTGAAATTTAGTCTCTTAATATAAATCAAATGATAATGAATGTCAAATAAAACTCAAGGAATTGTAGGTATCGAATGAATCTCTTTATATAAAATATCCTGACCTTCCGGCACCTCCAATTAATGAGTACTTGCGATATGTTATGATAATAAACATTATTCAACAATGAGACTCAGAATTATCCGGTTATATTTTATTATCCGGCTTATAACTACAAATATCATTTAATGTTAAGTCATGCTACTATCTCTTGATCAATATCTCTGGTAAGTCTGGACACCTGTCAAAGAGATACTTTTGAAGCCGCTCCCGCAGTATCCTTCAGTTCCATAAAAATCTATCAGTCCAAGACGGGGCTTGAATGCGTGAGGCTTATAACCATTACAATAACTTATAGGCTTATCCGTCCTCTCATATTTCTCAGCGTTTTTTAAAATATCTTTATCTATTCTTCCAATACCCGCTTAGCGTGTACGACATTATTGAGCTAAACGGACCATTTCCCCGTACACATGATGCTTGGGAAATATCTACAAGTTCCATAGCTTTCTCAGGATGAGTAATCTAATACCTCATTCATTTAAATTAATGTTCTTTTACATATTGGAGATTAATAAATATGGCTCACCTGCTGCACTTTGTCAATTTTACAGAAAAATATGGACGTAATCAGATAAATTTATTATAGTGTATTATCTTTCGATTATCCAGTTAAAAACAGCAAACAAGTATTTGTAGAAAAGACAATCCCAATACACTCTACGGGAGGCAAAAAATACTCGAAAACTGCAATAACAAGTCACCCTCCAGGAATTTAGGGGGCTTGTCAGAGCTAACTTGATAAGCATATATTATCATAACGCTTGATTGTCTAATATTATATATTTTAAGATTGTATTATGAAGTCTTTTATTGGATTTGTTTTATGATGAAGGAAATTTTTTCTTAAAAAAACCAAACTTTACTCATGGTTTATGTTTATAGTAATGAAAATAGTTCTTTTTTCCTGTTCATTTTCAAACATAGGATGATTCTACCAAAGTGAAATTGATTATTCAAATACCCTGTTATAACGAGGAAAAAACTCTTCCTCTTACATTTCATGATTTGCCAAAAAGTATCGAAGGAATTGATACTATTGAGGTGCAAGTCATCGATGATGGTTCAGAAGACAGAACAAAAGAAGTTGCAAGAAACTTGGGTATCAAGCATATCATCTCTTTTAAAAAGAACAGCGGTCTTGCTGCAGCTTTCATGGCAGGTGTGAATAACGCTTTGGCTAATGGTGCAGATATCCTCGTAAATACCGATGCAGATAATCAATATGCAGGACAGGATATAATAAAACTGATCGAACCCATTCTTGACGGAAGCGCTGATTTAGTTATTGGAAATCGCCCAATAAATAATCATCCTGAATTTTCTTTTATTAAGAAGAAATTACAAAAAATCGGCAGTTGGGTTTTAAGAAAGATTTCGGGCACCAATATTGAGGATGCCGCAAGCGGTTTCAGAGCATATAATAAAGATGCCATGTTACATACGAATGTTTTTTCAGATTTTTCTTATTGTATGGAAACATTAATCCAGGCTGGTTATAATAATATAAAAATATCATCAACAGATATTAACGTTAATCCCAGAACAAGAGAGTCCCGTCTTTATAAAAATATTTTTCAGTATATATGGAAATCCGGAAAAACAATTATAAGTGTTTTCTTGCTTTACAGGTCATATTATTTATTTACGTTGTTATCAGTACTTATGCTTTTTACCGGTTGTGTCTTAGTTTTTAGATATATTTATCTGATTATCATGTATAGGTCTCTGGCAACCAGTTTCTTTCCAACGATTATTCTCGCAGGAATATTATTGGCAATAAGTTTCCAGATGTATCTCACAGGAATATTATCTTCTTTGATTTCCTCAAATCGTAAATTATCGGAGGAAATCCTTTTCAGATTAAAAAAAAATGAAAGCGAAAACTCGGAAAAACAATAAAAACGAAAAAGAATATTTGTGTGTGGAATAGCTGGAATCTGGTCTAAAGGGAATAAGTCCATCCCTGAAGATTATATACGAAAAATGGTTGATACCTTGAAGCACAGAGGTCCTGATGCAGAAGGTATTTGGGATATTCCGGGTCTATCTCTCGGACATCGGCGCCTGAAAATACTCGACCTTTCTGATGCAGCGAATCAGCCATTTACTGATGGCCGGGATGTACTTATTTTCAATGGTGAAATATATAATTACCAGGCAATAAAAGAACAATTAACAAACTTTTATAGTTTCACAACCCGTTCAGATACTGAGGTATTGTTCCGCGCTTTACAAAAATGGGATAAGAGCGCTCTCGGTAAGATTGACGGGCAGTTTGCATTTGCTTTCTATAGAGCATCAGATAGATCCTTAATCCTCGCCCGTGATCGTGTAGGAATATGCCCGCTTTATATATACGAAACTGAAGATGAATTCTTTTTTTCCTCTGAAATAAAACCGATACTTTCTATAAAAAAGTGCTCTCTGGATAGTAAGGGTATTGTTGATTACTTTACATACCGATACAATATTCAGAATGGTCGCACTCTTTTCAGCGGAATAAAGCGATTCCCTCCCGCCCATTTTTTAAAGATTAATCTGAATACAAAAGAAAAATATGAAAAACGTTATTGGAGATTAAACTTTAACACATACGACCGCTCAGAAAATGAAATTCAGAGGGAATTTAATGACATTTTTGACCGTGAGGTCGCAAGCCAAAGTTATGCAGATGTTCCTGTTGGATTATATTTAAGCGGAGGCATAGATTCAGGAGCATTACTTTCCGGTTTTGCAAAAGCAAAACATGATATTAATAGCTTCACCATACGTTTTTCACATGATGATAAGGATTTCGCCAGAGCAAAAGAGCTTACAGATAAGTTTAAGGCAAAAAGTACTATTGTTGATTTTTCCCCCGAATTCTTTGATCCCCTGGAAGATATAGTTTATTCACTCGAAGAACCCTTCGGAGATTTGATTATCTGTGCTAATTATTTACTGGCCGGATTGGCATCACAATCGGTAAAAGCCGTATTGTCAGGTGAGGGAGGTGACGAGGCTTTCTGTGGTTATGATCACCAAAGGGCATTCTTAAAAATGCAGAATATGGCACAATATCCTTTTTTTAAATTACTAATAAACAGTTACCTGAAGCTTTCAACTCCTCGATTAACACAATTATTACAGTCATATCCTGGAGAATTTGGTTCTGAGGAACAGAAAAGAATCTCAGAGGTTTTTAGAAAAATTTCTAATCCTGCCGAGGCATACATTGAACTGGTTTCTCTTTTCAATAGAAGCGAAATAACGGCCCTTTTTTCTCAAGATTTCAAGAATAATTGTTCCATAGAACCTGATACAAATCCAATTATTGAAATTTTTGAAAGTGAAACAGACACATATAAATCAGTCATGAGAGCTGAAATTGAACAGTTGACATTAATTGTTAATCTTCTTAAGCAGGACCGATTTGCTATGAGATTTTCAATGGAAGGGCGAGTTCCTTTGGTTTCACATAACGTTATGGAATTTGCGGCATCACTCCCATACAACAAAATTATTTCCCGAATCAATAAAAACTACCTTCTCAATTACACTAACTCCGGTATAATAAAAAAGGCGCCTTTTTCTCTTTTCTCCGGAAAATTGTTTCTTGAAACACTAGTGAAACTCATGGATAAACATATCACGCGAAATATTGTTCATGAAAGTAATATTCTCTCGTGGCCTGCTATCCAGCATATTCGCAATAAGGTTGTAAAAGGGAATATCCTGGCAGTAAAAAAAGCAATGGCAATTTTAGTCTTTTACGTTTGGTATAGTGTTTTCAGAGAAAAGGGATATATAGTGTAAATACTTCATAACGTTATAATTTAACATACTACTGTCAAATAAGTTCATTTCAGGAATACTCTGATGGATAAATAGTTGTTATTTTCTATGTTATCAAAGCTCATCAGAGGTTATACAATTAGTTAAACTGTATTTGGGTTGAAAAATAAAAGATTAGAAAATTATATATTCGCTGTGTAAAAAAAGTATTTTCGATTTCTGTAACTGTGAAAATTTTATTGACAGAATATTTCAGGATAGGAGTTCTTACTGAAAGATTTAAAACTTTCTACGGACAAAGTCTCCCATAAGGTGTTCTTAAAGGTCTAAATGTCTAATGAAACAATCAAATTATAACTACATATTATCTGTTGTTGTGTATATTCTAACAGCATGTTCAATATTATATTTGCCTTTTGGAATACACTTTATTTGCATGATGATACCAACTTTCATCTTAAGCCGGTTTTTGTTTAATAAGATAACCATGCTTGAACAGTTTGTTATTGCTGTAGCAACGATCCCCTTCCTTACAGCATGTATCGGTTTTCCGTTAATTTATTTCGGATATTACAAACCGGCACTTTTTTCAATTATCTATTCATTTCCTGTATTAGTTATCAAACATGATCTCTTCTGGATTTCGTGTAAAGATTTTAAAATTGGCAACATATTTTCATTTGAAACTGCACTCTGGGGAATTATTGTTTTGATTTTGATTTATGTAGTATGGTTTTTTCCTTTTTCACCGGTTTTTAATCTGGACCATTACAACATTCTCGATTTCGCACGTTATCTTTCTGAACATTCACATTTTCCCAGTTTATCAACCACTTCAATTTTCCCAACGGCTACTCGAATGCTTTTATACCCTCAAAACATGATTCTGTCAATAATCGGATCTATAAACTATTCAAGATTTGGAGATGAAATCAGTTTAATCAGATCAATGAATTTAGTCAGCCTCATGTTCTATTTTAGTTGTGCATTTATCGCCAAAATTCTGCTCGAAAAGAAAAAAAGCGCTTTAATGTTTTTTCTCGTTTTATTAAATGTTCCCCATATATTTCCGGCTTTTGTAAAAACTGTTAACAGTGACACTTTTCAGATATTTTATTCAATGTTTTTCCTGTATTTGGCTATTAATATTTTTTCTCATAAGCGAAAAGAATTTATTCCTATACTTATGTTGCTTGTTGGGTTTTCATACTATTTAAGAATATTTTTAGTAGGCTATTTTCTCTGTTTTATTTTCTTTCTATTTCTTTTCCTCTTTTTATTGCAAATGAAGAAATCTTATGAGTTTAACTGGCATGTTTTTCTTAAAAGGAAATATTTAGTTATTTTTGTCATTTCAGTGTTAATTTTAGTAAGCTGGCCAGCAACAATGTATGTAAAGTTTGGAAATCCACTGGCACCTCATTCAGCGTCAGTTGGTCCGTTCCAGTTTAAAATACAACAAAATCTTGATGAAATGAATAATGCGATCATGCTTGGAAATTTTCCATGTGAGAACAGGTTTCAACAGATTTATAATTCATTAACATCCAACAGTATTTATTACAAAACATTTTCCGAGATAAAATACAGATTTCCGCTGTTCAAATTTGTTAAAACAATTTTGGGGACATATTTCTTTCTCTTCGCAGGTTTCCTCGTCTCATTTAATGCAATGAGAGGTATGTGGAAATTTCGAAAAAAACTATTAATTGAGTTTTTAATTATTGGTTTATGGTTTATAATACCGCTTGTTTTATGGTTTTTTATAGACGAAAAGATGGCTACTACAAAATATTTCATTGCTTCAATTCCTGTGTGGTGTTTTGCAGTAGTTTCAGTATATTTTAAGAGTGCCGCGAGTCTTTTTCAAAGAAAAAGATTCTTCGCTATTGTTACCTGCCTTCTTCTCCTCAGGGTATTCCTTTTAGAGATTGGCAGTTCATATGCAGAGGTTGATTCGACCGGAGTATTTCCTTCATGGGAAAAATCCTTTGAAAAAGAATACGGGTATAAACTTCAGTTTATCAATAAATGCCGGGAATTCGGTATTACTCCTGAAAATTCTTTAATGATGGTTCGTGGTGAACATGGAGCGTTTTTTGTTTTTTTCCTGGGCAACAGTCATTTTTGGGAATACAAATGGTATGAAAGCCCCGTATTTGAAAAGTTGCATAAAGCTATTTCAATACAGGAAGTAATAAAACAATTAAAAATCAATAAAATAAAATATATTATAGCGATGAACAATTCCGAACTTGAAAGGTTCTATGCTCTTCCTTTCCAGAAAACTAATCCGTTATTCAAAGAGAATCTTGTGAAAATGATTTTTGCTGAAAATCATAACTTGCAAAAAATATATTCAGAGCCTGAAAAACGTGGATTGGAATTAACTATATATGAAGTATATTACTGACCATGAAAACATGTCGAGTATACTTATGGCAATACCAGCAAATATTATACAGATAGTATTATCGAAAACATCACTTGTAGAATTTACTTTTGGAAAAAATTAATATTATGAAAAAAATCAGTATAATTATCCCGGTTTATAACGAGGAAAAAGTTATAGAGGAACTCGTTTCCCGCCTTGAGAATGCCACCTGTAAACTAAAGTATAATTTCGAGTTTATCTTTGTTGATGATGGAAGCAAAGATGATACTTTACCAAAACTCATTATGCTTCAGGCCGATAATCCAAAGCTTAAAATTATTAAACTTTCAAGAAATTGGGGACATCAAAATGCGTATAATGCGGGTTTGGACTATGTTTCCGGGAATGCTGTAGTATTTATGGACGGAGATTTAGAGGACCCGCCGGAGGTTATACAGGAATTTATTAAAAAATGGGAAGAGGGTTTTGAAGTAGTTTATGCAGTAAAAGAAACAAGAGAGGAAAGCTGGTTTAAAAAAATAATGTTTTCCCTGTTTTACCACTTTTTGGAGCGCTTTTCCAATATTTCTGTCGATAAACAGGCAGGAATGTTTTCGCTTATTGATGAAAAAGTTCTTAAGGAATTAAGAAAATGCAGGGAAAAAAATAAATATTATGTAGGGCTGAGATTCTTTGTGGGATTCAAACAGGCAAAAATCACTTATCATCGGGACAAACGATTTGCAGGAAGCCCAAAACAAACATATAGAAGATTAGTAAATTATGCTCTCGATGCGTTATTTGCATTTTCTTTTCTTCCAATTCGCTTGTTGACGTTTTTTGGAATTTTCGTTTTAATTATAATCACATTAGGCACTGGTTTTATATTTTTTGCAAAAATATTTAAATTTAATTTCTGGATATTTTACGATCTTCCCGGCTGGTCATCAATTATTCTGTTAATCTTTTTTGTACTGGGAGTACAGATGATATTTATGGGAGTTTTGGGTGAATATATCGCCAGAATTCTTGATGAAGTAAGAAATAGACCATACTATATTGTCGAGGAAGTGTTTGAAGTTGAAAAAAATTCTAAATGAAAATACCACGGAGAAAAAATGATTAATCCCTTAATAAGTGTAAGAAAGATAATTAAACATTATACATTTATTAAAAAACCTTTGCTTATTCGAAGGATAATTAAAGGTTATTTTAATACCCATATTATGAGAAGAGATACATTACGGTCGATTGAACTGGCTGTAACTTATAAGTGCCAAGCACAATGTCATAAATGTTATTCAAAAAACCTGATTGATAAAAACAGATCATATTTAACAATAGATCAAATTCGAGATATCATTGATCAAGCAATGAAGCTTGGCCTAATTCATGTTAACATAACCGGCGGTGAACCAACACTCAGAAAAGATATTATTGAGATTGTTAAAGCCTGTCATCCAAATGAAATAATGGTTTCTCTGGTAACAAATGCCTATGTTATGACAAGAGAAAAGATGAAACAGCTGAAAGAAGCGGGATTAAATACTATTCAGATCAGTCTTGATTCTTCAGTTTCTGATATACATAATAAACTGCGTGGCCTCAATGGGATTTACGACAAGGTTATGGCGACTGCTTCATGGGCCAGAGAATTTGACATAAATTTGTGTTTTACAACTGTTCTGTCAACAGAAACTTCCAGTAACAAAAACGAAATGTTGAAACTCCTTGAACTTTCAGAACGTGAAAAGGCTTTTTTATTGGTTTGTGATTCTGCGGCTATTGGTGGTTGGGAAGGACAGAAGGAGAAAATGTTTACTTGTGAAGAGCGAAACAAAGCACTGGAAGAGTTGATGAAACACCCTTTAGCAAGGCATCACAGTATGTACAACTTCAGGGGGAGAGCCGGTTGTCCGGCCGGAGTTGAAAAGTTATATATAACTGCATATGGAGAAGTTACTCCCTGTGACCTTATACATGATTCATTTGGCAATGTTCTTAAAGAGGATATTGAAACGATATGGAAACGTATGTGCTCTCATCCTTTATATTCTTTGAAAGCGTATGACTGCGTCCGATATCTTGATGAATTCAAACATAGGCATGAGATGTGAAATACGATGAATTTGTGAAAATGGACGAACAGGGAGCCACTCACTGGTGGTACCGGGCACGACGACGTCTACTTAGAAATGATCTGCAAATCAGCGCTGATGATAAAGAGAGACTGAAAATTCTTGATCTTGCCAGTGCGTGCGGAGATAACTTTTTCGTATGTAAAGATATTGGCGATTATTATGGTCTTGACATATCCTGGGACGCTATTAATTATTGCAAGCAGAAAAACATTTCTACTATTGTTCAGGGTGATGCTCACTACCTGCCTTTTAAGTCCGATACTTTCGATGTGATTATTGCACTCGATGTTTTTGAGCATTTGGATGATGATCTTATATCAATGAAAGAAATATGGCGTGTGCTGAAAAATAATGGGAAGCTGATTTTTAATACACCTGCTTTTATGTTGCTTTATTCTAACCATGATCGTGCTTTTCACCATTACAGGCGATACAGGACAAAAGAACTCCGAAAAAAACTTACTCAGGCGGATTTTACTATAAACTTTATGTCGTACTGGTCATTTTTTATCTTTCCCGCTGTATTTATTATGCGTAAAGTTTTTTCTCCCACCAGTAATATAAATGAAGAGAATTTAAGCGACTTTCATATAAAGATTCCAAGAATTATTGAGAAAATATTTAATTTACTAAGCTTAATAGAGACTACTTTTATTAAGAATAATATATCATTTCCTTTTGGCGTTTCTTTATACGGAACTGCACAAAAAAGGAAATAACTATTGTTGATGTCAACAAATTTATTATTTGATTAAGAAGGATTTGCTATGAGAGTTACTTTTGTCGTTATGGGGTGGGAAAATATTTCTGTTGAATATATATCATCTTATGTAAAGACACGTGGTCATGAAGTACGGCTTGCATACGAGCAGGCACTTTTCGATGATAAGAATTATCTTTGCATTCCTTTTGCAGCAAAAATATTAGATCAGGGAAGCAATATTATCAAACAGATAATTGATACATCACCGGATATTGTTGCATTTTCGGTTATGGCTGTTTCATTTCAATGGGCAATAAAACTGTCTGAAGAAATAAAAAAGTATTTGGACGTTCCCGTAGTATTTGGAGGAGCCCATGCAATTATGTGCCCGGAAAGGATAATAAATAAAAAATCTGTTGACGTTGTTTGCACCGGTGAAGGCGAATTTGCATTGGCAGACCTTCTTGATAGTATGGAAAATGGGGGAATTGACACATCAATAAAAGGATTCTGGTTTAAAACGAAACCTGGTGAAATTATCAAGAACGAGAAAAGACCGCTTATTGCCGATCTTGATTCTATGCCGCTTCCGGATAAAGATTTATTTGCCCCTTATGTGCCCATTAAAAATTATTATCTTGCATCAACCAGCAGAGGATGTCCTTTTAATTGTACATATTGTTCCGTTTCCTATATAACTAAACTGGAGAAAGAATTAGAGAACTTCAAAAAAGTTCGGGAAAGAAGTGTTGATTCCGTAATTGAAGAGTTAAAAATAAATAAAGCAAAATATAATTTTAAATGGATCGATTTCAGAAATTCCGTTTTTTCACCCTCAAAAAACTGGATTCTGGAATATTGCGAGAGACATAAAAAGGAAATTAACCTTCCTTTTCGCATTTTCGGTCATCCGCTACTAATAAACGAAGAAATGGCCATTGCACTTAAAGAAGCCGGGTGTTTTGCTATTCAGATCGGTCTTGAGTCGTACGATCCTCATGTCCGTAACGATATTCTCAAACGATATGAATCAAATGAACAGATAAATAACGCAATAGATATATTGGAAAAAAATAAAGTCCCATATTCTCTTGATTATATTCTTGGGCTTCCGGATCAAAACGAGGAAGAATTAAAAAAAGCTGCAGAACTGTTTTCAGGATTGAAATATTGTTACAGGATTTCTCCTTTTATGTTATCATATTTACCAAAATTGGAAATAATTGATTATGCAATTGAACATGGAATGCTTGATAAAAATGAACGCGAAAAGATCGAAGAAGGCCTTCATGGAAATTACATGTATGAAGGTTCTGATATGGATAAAGACAAGCGAAGGCTTATGAACACATATAAACTTCTCTTCCGCTCCATGAGTTTTATGCCGTCATGGCTCAGGAAAATATTTTATAAATCTAAACTTTATTTCATATTTTATGCTATCCCTTTTGATCTCATTCTGCGTTCTTTCGACCTGACAATGGTTATCAGAGACCATGACGCCAGAGCATATGCACTTAATTACTGGTGGTGGTTTAAAAAGAGGTTTAATCCGAAACATCCTAATTATTTTTTGAATAAAATGAAAAAAGAAAAGTAATAAGTGCAATATATACTATTCCATAGAATAAGAATCATTATTCTTCTATTATTAAAAAGAGATTAAAAATGCCGCCAACAGTATTGTTAATAAATCCAACATATAAACAACCAGGTGTTTTAGACGAATATTTCCCAAAGTCACTTCCTCTCAGTCTTGGCTTTCTTATTGGTGTCCTTCTTGAAAATAATATTGAAGTTATTTTGATAGATGAGCAGTTTGAAAAAATGACTGTTGATAAAGTAGAACGTCTTGTACGACAGCATAATATAAGAGTAATTGGTTTTACTGTCTTGACAACAGTTGCTTTTCATGTTTACGATCAATGTCTGGCTCTAAGGAAAACATTACCCGATTTGAGAATTGTATTAG
>JABHYP010000601.1 GCA_018656855.1 Candidatus Latescibacterota bacterium
ACTGAGCCAGACGAGAACGGCAATATCCCCATGTACGCGGAGGGCGATAAGTCCTATCCACCCTCAGCGATAATGCCAAAGGGAGGCTTTTATTTCGATTCGGTCGAACGCCAGAAACCGGTCGACGACAGCAAACTGAATGTAGCGGATAACATCGTTGAATTCGGGCCGTACCCGGAAGAGGAACTCAGACACCTTGAAAAACAGTCGAAATTACTCTACGAGAATACCGATTATGCAATCGTCTACAGCATGGGCGGGACGGCGTTCGGAGATATTGCCTTTGTTCCGGGGCCATCGCTCAAGGACCCTAAGGGCATCCGCGGTGTAGAGGAATGGTATGTTTCCACTATGCTGCGCCGTGACTATGTGCATGAGGTATTTGAACGCCAGTGCAAGATCGGACTTAAAAACCTCGCCGCAGTAAAAGATGCGACGGGTGACAGAATCGACGTTATCTTCACGACCGGTACAGATTTCGGCACCCAGCGAGGGCCGTTCATTTCACCAGATGTATACTGCGATCTTTACAAACCGTACCACAGGCGGATTAACGACTGGATACATAATAATACATCGTGGAAGGTATTCATCCATTCCTGCGGCGGGATACGTCCACTGATAGAGGATATCATCGATGCCGGTTTTGATATTTTAAATCCTGTCCAGTGTTCGGCAAATGGAATGGAACCGCAGAAGCTCAAGGATGATTTCGGCGACAGGCTCACCTTCTGGGGAGGTGGAGTGGATACGCAGAAAACCCTTCCGTTCGGGACACCGGAAGATGTGTATAACGAGGTCAGCGAGAGGATACGTATTTTCAACAGAGGCGGCGGCTTTGTTTTCGATACCATACACAACATCCAGGCCGGAACACCGGCAGAGAATGTCATCGCCATGGTAGATGCTGTCAGTGATTCGCTTGGAAGATAAACAAAGGAAAAAGGGAGAGTTGCGTTTTAAATGAAATACATTATTGAATTGATTCTGATCTTAACGATCGTTGCTGTAAATACTGAAGCGACTGAAAAAGATTACCTGGGAAATGAGCCAAAAGCTGAGGAACTCGGCGCACCGCTTTATCCGGGAGCAGTATTCATTCGGGGAATGCCCTCCTGGGACCCGTATTTTGAGACAGTGTTGTACGTGACATCTGACCCGATTGATACAGTGAAAAACTTTTTTGCAGAAGAGCTGCCCGATGCAAATTTAGTACAGTACCGTGAAAAAAACGCTTGGATATGGACGTTTCTCCTGAACAAGTGGATAGAGTTCCCGGATAATCCGACGAGGGATGACCTTGTGATTCTTGACTCGTCGCATAATGTGCTGATTAAAAAGTTTCAGGATGACCTGAACCAACCGCTGATTGAGATTTTTGCATCAAAACCCGGCGCGGAGAAACAATTCACGGCTCTCAAGAATGCCCGAACCGTCATCCGCTATACTTTCCAGGTTGTCGATGAGGATATTGATTTTAAAAAGATCATCGGAACATGGAAAAATGTCGACCGTGATTTGAAAGAATATTATGGAAGTGTTTTCCGGTTTAATAAAGATAATTCATACACGCTCACACTCACTGAAGAAAATATCGCTTATCTTGTGGAGAAGTTTTCGTCATTAAAGAGATTCAATAATATACCTCCAGAAGATAATAGAAAATTTCTTGAGGAGCGAAACCCTGAAAACGGCAAGTATTCCATATTGAGAAATTCACTTACGATGGAAACGGATGCACAGGTTATAGGAGAGATTGCGAAAATCGGTCTGGTAGAGGTTACCTCTGTGACGCTTATCATGCAGCTTGTCAACACACCTCGCCTGACATTCGTTCGTGATTTTTCGAAATAAAGAATATTCAAGCTATCAGTTATTCTTTGGTGGCAGCCTGCGGTATGCGCAAGAACTTAATGTTCAAATCTAAGCGTAAAAGCTTTTCTTACCTGTATAGAAAGGTAGCCGGATGAAAACGTGTGTAGTATCAGTAATTTTTATTATTGCCTGGTTTCCTGTACTGTCATTGGCGGATGTTCCTGAATATACTGTTTTGAGAGCGACGGAAAAAATCGTGCTCGACGGGATTCTTGATGAAGCTGACTGGGCTGTCGCCAAACCTGCCTGCGAATTTGTATTCCCCTGGTGGGAAGCAGGAAAAAAGGAGCAAACGGAAGTTAAAATGCTCTGGGATGATACTTTCCTTTATGCTGCTTTCAAATGCGAGGATATGCATATATGGGCGGAATACTATGATACGAACTCCAACACATGCCTCGACGATTGTGTGGAGATATTCTGGAATCCCGATCCCGAAGCCGGTGACATGTACAACATGTTTGAAATGAACTGCATCGGAAATGTCCTGAGCGTGTACAACAACTTTAAGAGGAGTATCAAGGAAAGGGAAAGCAGGATTCTGGTTCCGCACATGGCGCAGACCATTCAGGGGACGGTCAATAATGACAGCGATGAGGATACTGGGTGGATTCTCGAAATTGCTATAAGGTTCTCCGACTACCCCGAACTTTCAAAAGGAATCGCTCCTGTTGACGGGGGTATTTGGAAAGTGGGTCTTAACCGCTGTGGCGGAAAAACCAACGCCCAGTACAGCCAGTGGAGCCC
>JABHYP010000602.1 GCA_018656855.1 Candidatus Latescibacterota bacterium
AATATTCTACCGCTTTCGAGTTTCTCCGTACCAGGGAAATGGATGAAATCGAGGATGGCAAGGTTGAAATTGTCGGCCCTGATGTCGATACTATTGATGAGGGTGGAGCGCTCCCTCTTGGTATACTTATTGAGGTTGCCGGAAGGCGGATGCAGAAAGACTTTGAATCCATATTTGAGCGCCAGGTTCATACTTATCTCAATGAAGCTATGGGTATCTTTCACATGGGTCAGAGAGAAACCATCTGGATGCGCATTTCAAAGGACACTTTCAAGAAAGGATTCAGGCTCAAACATTTCGGTATTATCTTACATTCGCAATTTCACGATGTCTTTGGCGAGATCATTGACAAGGTCCAGGTGACACTCATCACCGACAAGGACAAAGCGGAGGAGGTTCTTAAAGATGCACAGGTCGCCTATAAATTCCGTGACGAAAGAATCGCCGATATGACCGATGAGAGTGTGGATACCTTCTATTCCTGTACACTATGCAAATCATACGCTCCAAACCATGTATGCATCATCAGCCCGGAGAGGCTAGGTCTATGCGGAGCTTACTCCTGGCTCGACGGTAAAGCTGCATACGAAATCAAACCCACAGGATGTAACCAGCCGGTTAAGAAGGACCAGATCATCGATGCGGATAAAGGGCAGTGGAAGGGAGTCAACGAGTTCGTATACAACGAATCCAACCGTACTCTCCAGCGCTTCAACGCATACAGCATCATGGAGGATCCCATGACGAGCTGCGGGTGCTTTGAATGTATCCTTGCGATTGTTCCCGAGTGCAATGGCTTCATGATAGTCAACAGGGAGCATGCGGGGGATACCCCATGCGGGATGTCATTCACCTCGCTGGCGGGTTTTGTGGGAGGCGGATCGCAGACTCCCGGATTTCTTGGTGTAGGGAAATTGTATGTGGCATCAAAGAAATTTATCTCTGCGGACGGCGGTCTCTTCAGGTTGGTCTGGATGCCCAAAGAACTCAAAGAGTATTTGGGCGAGAAGCTTCAGACACGCTCGGAAGAACTCGGCGACCCGGATTTTCTTAATAAAATTGCCGATGAGACAATGACTACCGATGCCGCGGAGCTTATGGAAGTGCTCGCTGAAAAGAATCATCCGGCACTTAGTATGGCGCCGTTGATGTAGAAAGTCTTTACAGAAGCAGATATTTTTAACTTTGTCACTATTTAATTTATAAATACATAAATTTTAAGGGGGGATAATTTTATGGCTCTTACCGCTCTGGATATTTTCAAAAATCTTCCGAAAACAAACTGTAAAGAATGCGGAGTTCCCACTTGCCTCGCTTTTGCCATGCAGTTAGCCGGAAAGAAGGTAGAACTCGATAAGTGTCCGCATGTAACACAGGAAGCCAAAAATGCGCTGGAAAGCGCTTCAACACCTCCCATCAAACTTATAACCATAGGGGACGGAGAGAAAAAAATTGAGCTGGGCAACGAAACAGTTCTTTTCCGCCACGAGGAAACTTTTTATCATGAACCGGGCATAGCTGTTCTGGTTTCTGATTCTCTTGACAAGGCTGACTTGGTTGAAAAGGTGAAAACAATCAACAGCAAATCGTATGAACGGGTCGGTTTCACTTTATATGTTAACTTTGTAGCGCTGAGTAACGACAGTGGAGATTCCGCTGCATTTGCAGATGCGGCTGAAACCGCCCAGAACAACTCTCAACTGCCTATTATTCTCATGACAGATGATCCCGCATCTATGAAAGCCGCTGCTGAGAAAATCAAAGAGAAAAAACCTCTACTTTACGGTATTACAGCAGATAATATTGATTCAATGGCAGTAGTTGCCGCTGAGATGAACCTACCGGCAGTGATTTCCGCTCCGTTGGATGACCTCCCGGAATTATCTCAGAAAGCACAGGATCTCGGCGCCGGTGATCTCATACTGGAACCTGTTGCAGGAGGAATGTCAAAGAAACTTGAGGATCTTACGCGCCTTCGCCGCGCACAATTGAAAAAGAATTTACGTGTGGTGGGATTTCCCTTTCTGGTTAATGCTGTGGATAAAGACGATCCTTATATGGAGATAAACCGTGCGGCATGTTATGTCGCCAAGTACGCTTCCATAGTCATCATCTCCGGTATGGAGGACTGGCAGTTGCTTTCGCTCCTTACAGTCCGCCAGAACATATACACCGATCCCCAGAAACCGGTTCAGGTCAAACCCGGTGTCTGGACTGTCGGGGATCCCGGGCCTGATTCACCTGTCCTTGTGACAACCAACTTCTCCCTCACATATTACACTGTAGAGGGCGAGGTTTCCTCTTCACGGGTTCCATCATACATTCTCGTTATTGATACTGAGGGCACATCGGTTCTCACTGCCTGGGCAGCAGAGAAATTTACCGTTGAGATGATTGCGGATATTCTCAATCAGGATGGCGGAATAAAAGAAAAGGTGTCCCGTCGCAGAGTGATTATTCCCGGCCTTGTTGCAGTAATGACGGCAAAGCTCAAAGATGAGTCCGGTTGGGATGTGATTGTCGGGCCTCGCGAGGCGATGGGGATTCCCAAATTCCTCAAGAGCCTTGCAGTCTGAGTGGTGTATTGACAAAGGGGTAAATGTTAAGTTTATGGTTTATAGTTTTTTTAGTTTATGGTTTATAGAATGAGGAATGAAGGGTAAATAGTGAATACACAATGCTCAATACTCAATTCTGAAATATGACAACGGACAACTGACTACGGACTATTTTTTTTAAAATGGCTGATACAAAAAAGAAACTCTTTAAAGTGGATTTTTTGCCTAATGGACTGACAGGCACTGTCCCATCGGGTTCCACTATTATGGAGGCTGCTCACGATACCGGAGTGTATCTCAACAGTGTTTGCGGTGGAGAAGGGCTTTGCGGGAAATGCCGTGTTATTGTCCGTGAAGGCCGGGTAAATATGAAGCCTAACTCCTTCCTCGACAGGGAAGAGATTCAAAAGGGTTATGTTATCGCCTGTCTAACCGAAGTTCTCTCCGATCTCAGTGTGGAAGTGCCGCAGGAAACCCGTCTTGAGGGGCGGCCGAAATTCGATGCAGATTATGCGCGAAGATTCGGCCCGCTTGAGAAAGGCGATAGTTTTTTTCCTCACGATCCATTGTGCCGCAA
>JABHYP010000603.1 GCA_018656855.1 Candidatus Latescibacterota bacterium
ACCAGTCATAGCGTCTGCTGTCTCCGACATCCACTGTCGTATTCGAGTACGTCCATGAGTTTTGCGGAAGGCTCATATACAAGCGGTACATCGCCGTGTTTCGCCACCACTGGTGGGCGTACATATCAACATCGAGCAGTTCGCGCGCAAGATGCATGAATTTAAGCATCCATTCGACACCGTAACTCCAGTCCCCCGGTCCTTCGTGACTTGCACCGTCATCGCCGAGCACATCCATAGTTCGCCGGTATTTGTCCAGTGTAAGCGACATCCAGCGGGTGGCATCATCAACCTCGTCAAAAATCGCAAGTCCCGCCACTGCAAGTCCGCAGGAATTTATCCAGAGGTGATTCTGAAGATATGCCTCGTCCCACTCGGGCCAGGGATGTTTCTTATAGGCTTCACTGTCTTTCACAATAATTCCTTTGGCAGCGACATCGAACAGATATGAAGACTTTTCGGCAAGAGTTTCTCGAATAATCCGCCGTGTTTCCTCGTCTAGATCGTTATAGAGCCAGTCATACACGATTCCAAGGCCGTATAGCTGGTGGCCGGTAGAGAGGTCAACGTTCGCAAACTCGTTCAGCCCCCATGTCGGGTAGCCGCACGCGGCAAGCGCCCATTTCTTCGCACCTTCAAAATATTTCTGTTCGCCGGTCAGCACATACGCCATCGCCAGCAAAGGCATGTTATTTCCGACACCGCGCATATAGAGCTGTTCGATGTTCGACCATCCGTCCTCGTCCATGTATTCCGGAGGATCACTTTTCACAATTCTGTCCGCCTGGTCGCGAACTTCCTGCCATAATGAGGCATGTGTTGTTTTAATTGCCTTCCGTAATTCCGTGATTCGCTCCTCTGTGAGGTACATACGCGGATGAACGCCCCGTACTTTTTCGAGCGACGAAGGGATCGGATCTAAATAATATTTTCCTTCAATTGACAGGTGTTCAATTTGCTCGAGGATTATATCGTCGAGATATACATCAACTTCTCTTGAGATGCCGGTTACATTCGTCAGCCTGCTTTTATTGCCGAGAACTATTCTGCCGCGTTCAGTCCCGTAAGGCACCCGAAATTCTCCGGTTAACCGCTGCCATGTGCCCTTGCGTTTAACATCATAACTGTCAATGAGTGCCTGGCCGAGATAGCTTCCCGGCGCAGCAGTTCCGAACTCGCATTTCAGGCAGGGCAGTGAAGTGTTTGAACCCATCCTGTCTATTCTCACCCATGCTGACAGTCGAAAGAACTGCCGGGTAGTCATTGGATGGTACTTAGTTGCAGCATAATTCGCACTGCCTTTCCCGGAGCCGAAAATTCTCAGACATACATTGCTTTCAGCTGTTGGGGTCGAGCCCTTTTCCCGTGAAACCTCTACTGTCTTCATCTCCGTCTTCCATGAAATCGTTCCTGATTCGAAGTCCCATACAACAGGAGCCGCCGCTAAACTCTGTGATAATACTGTCATCAATGCTGTGCCGGTGATTGCAAGCAATATCGCAAAACGAAATGATATTATGAGTGAATTATTTGTTTCAGGCTTTTTTCGACGTATGGAAATATTCATTACACTTCTCTCCTCTTTGTGCAAGTATATTAATATCCAGCCACTTATAAATTTAGCATACTGTAATACAGCCTGTTCAAAACAGGTAATTTTACTACTATTTATCACCTTTCTTTTGCATCGATTGTTTTGTGAGCCGCTCAATCTCGATGAAGTGTGCCTGTGCTTCTTTTATTTTTTCCCGGGATTGATAATATTCAAACAATTCTCGGTGTGCCTCGATATGATCGGGATTCAGGCGTACTGTTTCAAGAAGATGTTTAAAAGCTTCGTCAATCTTTTTTTGTTCAATGAGGATAATACTCAGAAAAAAGTGTGTTTCATAGTCTGAATGCAATGAGAGTGCTCGTTTGAAGTGTTCGGCAGAGGAATCAATATCCCCCTTCAGAAAGTAAGCGCGGCCAAGTTTTTTATGTGCGTCGGCAATATCCGGTTCGATTTGCAACGCCCTGGAATATTCCCGGATAGCTTCGTCAAAATTTCTCCTTAAAAAGAAAGTATCTCCCAGATTTATATGTGCTTTTGTATAATTGGAATTGATACGTAATGCTTCGCGAAACTTTTTTTCCGCAGCATTTAAATTTCTTTCTTGAAGAAAAATAAGCCCGAGATTATTATGTGACTCAGCTTGATTGGGATCGAAACGAATGGCCTCTAAATACTGTTTTTTTGCCTGATCAAACTTTTCCTCTTTAAAAAATACGCTTCCAAGGTTATTCAGCGCTTTTGTATAAATTGAGTTGAGTTGCAGGGCTCTTGTATACTGCTCTTTTGCTTCATCGAGTTTCCCCTCCTCCGAGAGAACATTACCCAGATTATTGTATGCCTCGGGATAAAAAGGGTTAATTCGTAAAGCAGTAAGGTAATGCTTTTTCGCTTCGATAAGATTGCCTTTTTGATGATAAGCTCGCCCCAGGTTATTGTATGGCCTTGCTTTATTCGGGGATTTTTGTATCACATCAGACCATAGTGAAATGTCGTCTTTCCACACCCTGTTTCTCCGATAAGTCAGGCAGGAATTCCAGCATACCACTGCTATGGTAATAATAACAATAGCTTTTGTATATCTGCTTCCCAGGATATAGAATAACATACTGACAAAAAACAGGCTGAAACCGAACATCGGCAAATAAAGCCTGTGTTCGAAAATGACATTCCCGAGAGGCTTTATCGCTTCAACGGAAAGTGTGAGAAAAAACCACAGTATCCCGAAAGAAGCCAGCCTGTATCTTGAAAAAATCCGGATAGCTGTAAAAAAAATAGCTGCAAGGAAAAGAAAACCAAGAAATGTATAGAGTTCAAAGAAACTTTGTGAAGCAGGAAAATCGTAATCAACGTTCTGATTAACGGGTATAAAGAGTAACCGTATATAAGTCGCTACAACCCTGAACTGGGTCATAAAATAAACGGCAGTTGTTAAAGGCGGATCAAGGTGTCTCTGCGAACTTACTTCACTGAGAAGATAAGATAGTTCAAATGATAAAAGGTACGGTATAATGAGAATAAACAGTACAAATGGGATTAAAAATAGCCAGAACTTTTTGTTTTTCAAGCGAGTTGTAATGCTTTTATCTTCAGCCTTCAAGAAATAAATCTCATATAAAAGTATGGAAAAAGGCAGAGTAATAACAATTTCCTTGGTGAATATTCCCAGAAGCGCAGTAACTGCCAAACTGGCAAAAAGGAGAATCGCAGCAAATTTTTTCTTTGTTTGCCTGGCTTTGCTGTAAAAACAGAGAGACGCAAGATAGAACAGTGTTGACAGAGAAGCGAGTCTCTGGACTATATAGGTTACAGCCTGTGTCTGGACGGGATGTGATACGAACAACAATCCGCATCCCAGCGCAATCAAGCCTTTGTATTTACTGATGTCTTTCTTTC
>JABHYP010000604.1 GCA_018656855.1 Candidatus Latescibacterota bacterium
GCCTGTAACATCCGGCGTATATGAAAATTCTGTCTCTATAATATCGCCTGAGCGCCTTTCAGCCAGTGACCGCATCTTACGCTCGCCGTTTACAAAAAGCTCAACATTCACTTCGTTTTCTTCCGGACCAAGCACCCCCTGCATCTGGAATGTCACCGGTTTACCAGGTGTTAAAAGCCTTTCTTTCAGTTCCACCTGTTTTATGACGGAACTGCTCCTTGTTTCCGGGCCTAACCTGATGGTGTAAACTCTGGCAAAATTTTTCAGTGGCGGCAGTGAATCCGGGATAGAGTTTACTGCATAATCGGTGATATAGTACATTTCCATGTTCGGATCGGTCGATGAGGCAAGAATGTCCGAAGCCATCGCGAAGGATTTAGTGGCATCGCTGACGGTTAACGGATTTTCGAGTTCATTTATTGCTTCGAAAAGTTTCTTTTTATCAGCGGTCATCCCCGGGCCGATGAGCGCGGGAACATCGTTTGAAAGAATAACCGCCGCAGTATCATCATTCTCGAGGATGTTCAGTATTTCACGGGCTTTCCTCAACGCCCCGGCGAACAAGGCTTCTCCGTTGTGTACATACATCATGCTTGCGGAGCCATCGATAATAATCACCGCGGATGTCCTGGCGTTTTTCTTAAACACATTGTTTACAGCCGGCCTTGCGAATGCCAGAATGATCATGACAATGATGAGCGTGCGCAGAAGAATCATGAGAAGCTGTTTGAGCCTGAGCCTTCTCATGCGGTCTGTTTTCATCCGCTCCAGAAATTCTATGGAGGGGAAAGCAACCTCTTTCGTCCGCCTCCGTGACAGAAGGTGAATAATAACGGGCAGAGCGGCCGCTCCGAGCGCGTAAAGGATGATAGGATTAAGAAAGTTCATGGTTTGTGGTTTGTGGTTAGTGGTTAGAAGTTAATGGCAAAAGAAAAAAGACATTGATGAACACAGATGATGTAGGAGTAATTCATGAATTACCTCTACTATTTGCAACAATTTATATCGTTATGTATAATCCCCGGTGTTTGAGCAACCATCGTTATTATTACTTCAAACCTGAAACCTTGTAACTTCAATACAATTTTTTCCGCTTCGCAAGATATTCTGAAAGGGCGCGGTCAAACGGGACATCGGTAGTAAATTTCGCATAGTCAACCGAGATATCATGCATCTGATGGACAAGGGAGGAAAGGCGTTCTTTCATCATGGAAAGATATGTTTCACGAATATGCCAGGGCTGTGTTGTCAGCTGACGGCCGGTTTCCATGTCGGTGAAGCGCGTTTCGGCGGAATAGTCAAGGTTGAGTTCCTTGGGATCGAGCACGTGAAAAACGAGAACCTCATGGCCGTTATGACGGAAATGTTTCAAACAGTGAATGAGTTCGCACGGCTCAACAATGAGATCGCTTATCAATACCACAAGACCCCGAACGGGTATTCGTTCGGCGAGAGTATGCAGAATATCCCCGGTAATAGTCACGCCGGAAGGCTCCGCGGATGACAGTACCTTCAATATTTCCTTGAGCTGGGACTGTACCGACCGCGGGGGAACATAAGATTTCATTTTATCGGAGAAAGTGACCAGCCCCACACTGTCACGCTGCTTTATCATGAGAAATGCCAGAGCCGCGGCAAGAACACTTCCGTACCTGAGCTTTGTCATTGCACCGCTTCCCTGAAATCCCATTGACCCGCTGACATCAAGAATAATATGAGACTTGAGATTTGTTTCCTCTTCGAATCGCTTAATATACATCCGGTCAGTTCTTCCGTACACCTTCCAGTCAAGATAACGGAGCGAATCGCCTGCCATGTACTGACGGTGTTCGGCAAACTCGGCCGAAAAGCCGTGATAAGGACTCTTGTGCAGTCCGGTAATATATCCTTCCACCACGAGGCGGGCGATAAGATCAAGCCGTGAAAGCCGGCTGACACTCTCCGGCGAAAGAAAATCCTGGTAAAACTGTTTCACCTGAGGTCTCCGGTCAGTCTGTTAATGATATCGGGAGCGGACACGCCTTCTGCCTCGGCAGCGAATGTGGTAACCAGCCGGTGCCTGAGTACAAGCATGGCAACCGAACGGACATCATCCCTCGAAGGAACAAAACGCCCGTCTATAGCAGCCTTTGCTTTGGCGCCGAGGATAAGATACTGGGACGCGCGCGGACCGGCTCCCCACTTAACCCATTCCCTGATGTAACCGGGCGCCATTTCTTCTTCCGGTCTTGTTTTGCGCGCAAGTTCAACAGCATACGAAACAACCTCGTCTGATGCTGGCACCCGCCGGACAAGGTTTTGCAGGGCAATGATCTCCCCGGAGTTGAGCACTTTGTCAGTGATCGAAAGTTCTTCCCCGGTTGTACGCATGACAATTTTCACTTCCTCTTCCTGTGACGGATAGTCTATCCAGAGGTTGAACATGAACCGGTCAAGCTGGGCTTCCGGCAGCGGATATGTGCCCTCGTGCTCAATCGGATTCTGGGTTGCAAGTACAAAAAACGGCTCCTCAAGGTGCATGGTCTTGCCCTGAACGGTCACAGCGTGTTCCTGCATGGCTTCGAGTAATGCAGACTGCGTTTTCGGAGGTGTCCGGTTTATCTCGTCCGCAAGAATGATATTTGCAAAAACCGGCCCCTTGACAAATCTGAAATTCCTGCGTCCCGTTTGAGTATCTTCCTCTATCACTTCTGTTCCGACAATATCCGATGGCATTAGATCAGGGGTGAACTGTATGCGAGAGAACGATAGGTCTATTGCTCTGGCGAGTGTCGATATCATCAGTGTTTTCGCAAGTCCGGGCACTCCCACAAGAAGGCAGTGGCCGCGGCAGAGCAGCGTAATGATGAGCTTCTCGACGACATCATCCTGGCCGACAATAGTCTTTGCTATCTCGTCCTTGATTTTCATGTATGATGAAGCTAAGCTTTCAAGAAGTTCTACGTCATCAGTCTTGATGTTTTCCGGCATAAAGTATCCTTTTCTAACGTTTGAATTTAAAAAATATCATCGGGAATTCTATCCGGCATCACTTCCGGGGCTCGCCAGTCTTCCGGCACATCGCTGCATTTGACCAGTGTACCGTTCTTTTCGCAGTGCGAATAAAACCCGGTAAGGAATGTCTTTGTCTTTGCCATAATATAGTCGTGGCTTCTGGGCTGCCTGTGTGTCTCAATCATGCGCTGGAATTCGACACATGTCGGGAGAAAGATGTTTCTATAGCGTGTGAAAACTTCGCCTGCATGGTCGTTGTCGGCAAAAACCCGTCCCTTGGTGGTGGAAATCATAATCCATCCATTGGTGTCGGTTTCCTGGCTCATCCGAATACCGACATAGTAATCGGGATTATCGCCCTTGCCATTACAGAGCCATGTCATCATGGCGCCCTTGAGTCCCCATTCCCACCATTTGTCAGCCTGAAGACCCGCCGCTTCGACTGTAGGTTCGAGAATGGAATGAATGTTATAAATGCTGTGAACTCCGTGAGCAGCGTATTCACCGCATGGCTCGAATGCCATAACTCCCGTAACCTTCGCACCCTCTTTAAGCTTCATTTCGAGCCTGTGGCGTGCCTGAACTGTCTCAAACATCATCTCATCGGATGAAGGAACAAAAATTGGCGCATTATATTTCCTTGACCGCTCGATCATCTCCTTTGCATCACTTATCGAAAGCGCGAACGGACGATTAATAAGACACGGCATACCAGCTTCGAGATATGGCTTTGAGAGCCGGGGCCACCAGCCGGTCGCGTAATAATCAGAGAAAATGACTCCGTCGACCTTATCCAACATGTCATCGTAATTTTTTGCAACCCTGACATTGTACTTCCCTGCAAACTTTTCAGCCGCTTCACGGTCGGGATCCCAGACCATTGTCATAACCATACCTGTCTGCCGTGGCCAGTAAACGCCGCTGTTATCCTCGCCTGTGGGATTAATAAGCCTTCCCCAGATACTCTCGATATGCGAGTAGTACCCGCAGGTGATGATTCCAACTTCCATCAATTCGACCGATGAGGGTGTTTTCCTTTTGAACGGTTTCCTCTTTGCCGTAGCTTTTGTGGCGTAAGGCACAAGAGCGCTTCCCGCAACAGCGCTCTTTGCTAAAAAAGACCGTCTCGAAATTGGCAGGGACATCTCACAATCTCCTTTTTAAAAGGATTATTGCCCGTATGTTTTCTGACATGGGTTATTTAAAAATATTATTCTTGTATGGAGTAAACGAAATTATCATTACCTGTATGGGTTTGATTAATCAAACCCATAAAACTAATTTCCTATCTATTGGGGTTATTCCTGTCTATTATTTTATTAGATTAACAGAATTAAGTCTTGATCTCTTTCTTTTTTGCGCCTGGAAACAGAACGTTATTTAATATAAGCCGGTATCCCGGAGAATTTTTATGTAAAAAAAGCTGCA
>JABHYP010000605.1 GCA_018656855.1 Candidatus Latescibacterota bacterium
ATATTTTTGTCGCCCACATCGAACCGGGAGCAATAATACAATATTTCTCTGTATTATGCAGTATATTTTCGATAACAGTAAAATCTTCATCTTCAGGAAAAATAGAAGGCTTGAATCCTTCTGATTTCCATCCTGCCGCCTTTGCTAACATGAGATTACGTTCAACTTCATGTAGCCCCGTCCTGTAAGGCACACGCATCGTATGAAGCATTGCCCCCCCTCCTTTAGCAAAACCGATACGCTCTTTTACACCTGAAAGCTTCATTGCAAGCGCTGTCCTGAGAGAGCGATGAGGAATAAGGGCGGTATGAACCTGCAAATCCCGAAGCCGCACGGCAATACTACGTATGCCGCCGATGCCTTTATCACTCCCATGTTTATCCCATACGACAATTTCATCAACAAACGGATTATTCTCGATAATATTGTCACAACCTGCCCGAACCACCGCAATAACCCTGTCATCGGGATTTGAGACCCGCGCTGCCTCGAGAAGCGGGGTTGCCAGTATGACATCGCCAATAAAAGCCATCTGAACTACTGCGACAGCGGACATAAAAAACCTTTTTGTTTCAAGTTATACTCGGATTATTCACAAAAATAATATCTCTCGCAGAGACGCGAAGGTACGAAGTTTTTTCTTTTAACAAACAAGTTAAAATAAAATTTCAAATAAGTACACCGTTTCATAAATACTGTACCGTAATTACTACATGTCATTGCGAGTGAACGGAGTGAACGAAGCAATCTAAGAGAGGGGATTGCTTCTGCTATGCCTCGCAATGACTGTGCCTGATATAAACTTAATATGTCACCTTATTTATGAAAAGAACAAATAAGAAAGGTTATCCGCCAATTATTTGAAAAATCATAATTTAGATTCTTTACGTCTTGGCGGCTTTGCGAGAACAAAAAATACTTATGAATTATTCTGGTTATATAGTTTTTTCAGCCTTAATTTTTCCTAACCATATTCCCTTCCCTTCCACGTGACTTTTTTCCTTCCTAAAAGAAATCGAAAACAGAGCACAATTCCGTATACCACCTGAAACAGCAGCATTCCCGGTATGCACAGCAAATCTTTCGATGTAATTCCCGGCGCCGGCAGCAACACTAAATACGTTCCGCATATCCATGTCAAAATTGCCGCCGCAAAAGGTCTCAAGTCCCACGGCATCACAAGTAACGCAGTCCCGAAAAGAAACGCCATCAAGATTTCAATTCCCAGAAGTATTTTGCCAAACAACGGAACTTTTTTCATTACACCGAGCATCCGATACCGCTGTTCTATAAATGCCCGGAAATTCTTTTCACGGGTCGAGACGACTACACTTTCATTTCCGGCAGCCCAGCCCGGAGAATACGATGAATTACGTGTTATTGCATACATCAGTTCAACATCCTCGACAATGGCGGGGCCGATTGCGCTGAAACCTCCACACTCATCATAAGCTCTGCGCCGGAAGGACATGTTATTGCCCATTATGGTCAAAGGAACATTGAGCCCCGCGCACCCCATGGCAACCGCAAGCTTGGAGACCTGGTCACAGTTTTGTATCGGGGAGAACAGGCCCCCGGAATCACTTGATACAGCGGTTATTCCCCCCACGATACCGGTATTTTCGTGATAAGCCATAACATGTGCCTTTATCCAGCCGGGTGCGACCGCACAGTCGGCATCGGTCAGTATTACTATCTCTCCTTTTGCATTCCTCAGGCTTAGCTCCAGAGGGCGCTGTTTGCCCGGAAAGCTGCATGGTTCTTCTTCGGTGGACAAGATCTTAATAATACTGTTTTTTGCAGAATAATCATTTATTATTTCCAATGTTCGGTCTTCAGATTCATCATCAACAAGCAGTATTTCGAGTTTTTCACGGGGGTAGTCAAGACGCTGCAAACTCTCGATACAGCGGCAGATGCCATGTTCCTCGTTCCGAGCGCATACTATCACCGATACATCAGGCAGGTCAGATGGCAACTCGCCGGAACGAAAGCGGCGTTCACCGGCCGAGATCATCATAGCGGCAAATATATAGATTATCGCATACAGGCCGCAAAAGATTACAAAAACATCGATCAATATTTCATTCATCGAGTGTAATGTCCTGTGATACGGAAATCTCGTCAATACCGCCGAAACGGACGTTTCTCTGCCCTGCAAGACCGGCTATTTCTTTTATCAGGTCGTGAAGATACAGGCCGCCTCCCCGTGCAGTATCGTGGAACACCGCAATTGATCCCGGTCTTACATAAGGCTCGACTGTTTTCATGATACTGTCCGGCGGATCATCAGAATAGTCACCTGAGAGTACAGTCCAGAGCACCATAGTCATATCCCTCATTTTCACAACGTCCGCACAGGTAAAATCAAACATTCCATAGGGAGGTCTGAACCATTCTGCTTTTATTCCCGTAACATTGTTGATAATATTCTGTGCCTCGTCAATTTCCCGCTCTATCTCAATCCTTTTGATAAGAAACAGTTTACGATGTGTCATGGAATGGTTGCCAATGAGGTGTCCTCGACCGGCTACTTCGCGGGCGATACCGGGATATGCAGCCACTTTTTCTCCAGTCATGAAAAACGTCCCGCGGATACCGCATTCATCGAGAACGTCCAGCACTCCCGGAGTAACAACCGGATCGGGGCCGTCATCGAATGTTAAAGCCATTACACCGGAATCAGTCGTTCCTTCCCATAAAAAACCACTGAGAATTTTTTTCAGTATCTCCGGGGGGACATGTTCAAGGCGCGATACTATCTCGTCAATCATATATCAAGCAAAAGTTCAATGTTTCAGGTTCCGGGTTTTAAAATCACCTTTTAATATAGAAAAATGATTTGTATATGTACCATCCTTACAAGATTATTATAGAAATTTCGTATCTATAGACCTGCGCATAATCTGCACAAGGTTTTAAATGCACTGGGGATTTAGTTTTAATCAAAACTTTTATTAGCATACCAAAAATAAATAATTGCAAAAACTACTCTTGTGTCAGTTTACAATCTTTGTTAGGTAGATTTTTTATTTTTCATATATGTTTTAATCATTTTGCCAAACTTTTTATCTTTCTTTCGTTTTTCCAGGTATGACATTTCGTAATATTCTGACTCTTTGCGTATTTTTAAATAGTTTTGATAACGTTTTGCATTTAACTCACCTTTTTCAACCGCTTCTAAAACTGAACACCCGGGCTCACTAATGTGTTTGCAATTATTAAAACGACAATTCTGAGTCAGCGTGACAATGTCTTTAAAAGTCTCATTTAAGCCTGTATCAACTCCGATATTACCTAACTCTCTCATCCCGGGAGTATCGATAATTAGTCCGCCCTGGTCAAGAATTGTTAATTGTCGCCGAGCTGTTTTATGTCTGCCTTTACCATCTTTTTCACGAACATTGCTTGTCGCAAAAATATTTTGCCCGAGTAAACTATTAAGTAACGTTGTTTTTCCAACACCGGATGATCCGAGAAGGCAGTATGTTTGGCCTGGTTTTATAAATTCTTGAATTTCATCTAATCCTTCACCCGTTTTATTGCTGAAAGCAAAAATCCCACAATCAAGATTCATGCTTTTGATCTCTAACATTTTTTGCTTCAGATTTTCCGGAGATATTAAATCACGTTTACTCAGTAATAGTACAGGTTGAATATTACTTTCATTTACCATGATCAAATAACGCTCGAGTCTTCGTAAATTAAAGTTAAAATCTAATGATTGTACTATAAAAGCGATATCAATATTGGAGGCTATCAGTTGATATTCAATTTTTTTACCTGCCGTTTTTCTCTTTAAAAGAGATTTTCTTGGCAATATTTCGTGGATAATGGCAAAAGTATCTTCATTAAAATATTGTATATGAACCCAATCACCAACTGTAGGGAAAGCAAGATTCGATTCGGCTCCGTACATGATTTTACCGGTAATCTCTGCCTGTATCTCTGCTTCTTCATTTCTTATTCTGTAATTATCTTTATTGACAGACACAACACGAGCTAAATTAAGAGTGTCATCAGAATATTGAGATTCGCTTAATTTCTCTTTGAACCAGTTACTAAATCCTAAATCTTTTAATTCCATTTATTATATCTTCTCTATTTTTTTATCTTTTATCTGCAAAGTCTACGCACCTATCCACCTTCATACGGATTTACTTTTTTCTCAAACACAGATTTTCCATATCCTGTACTGACAGCTGATGTGCGTCGTCCCCGCCACTCGAACGAACCAAACAAGCCTTTAAGCGTGACACCAATTATGTACGGCACATGCACTATCTCGGCAAGTGGAAACAGGATAAGCAGCAACGGCCTTCTGTATCTCATAATCCCATATCCGCACAGAAGCAGATCGCCCATCACCTTTAAACCATATCCAACACCAAGCTGTGTGAGACTCAAAGCTCCAAATATTCCCCCCACAAGCCATATTGGTATAACCGCTAAAAAAACAAAAATGAAAGAAAGAAAGGCAACCGCAGTTCTTGATGGATAAGCCAGGATTTTTGAAGCCCATCTTGAGCGCTGAGCGAGAAATTCGCTCACACTATTTTTTGCCTGGACATAAACAGCCGTTTCAATCCCGGAGGCAAACATTACCGATGACGGATTCCCCGCGGCAATTTTCTGCATTAGGAGATCATCATCCCCCGAGACCATCGAGCCGATACCCTCGAAACCTCCAATACATTCGAACGCGCTTCGACGGTATGCAAGGTTGGCCCCGTTGCACGTGATTGGAATGCGTACGTTCATAAGCCCTGCTGCCATCATCTGAATCCCTGTGAATTCAAGTTCCTCAAGCCAGCCCCATAATCCGTTTCCTTCAACAATAACCGAACCCGCGACAAGATCAATCCCGGGAACAAATTGTTCCACCATACCGCGTAACCATCCACGATTAATTCTACAGTCTGCGTCAACTGTAACAATGATTTCTCCTTTGCTTGTCAGTATCCCTTCATGGATAGCTTTTTTCTTGTGTGTGTATTTCGATTTCGATAAGCACGTCTCTCTCAGAATCACGCGGTCATCCCTTGCTATGAATGACTCGACCACAGCCTTTGTGCCATCCTCAGAACAATCATCAACAACTATTAGCCTGAACTTATCATGCGGATAATCCTGCAGAAGAAGGTCATCGAGCAAAGAGCCAATATTGCATTCTTCGTTTCGGGCGGCTATGATGACTGAAATTGAGGGAGTATAACCTGAGACAATTCTCCGGGATTTGAAATGTCCGGCGAAAGCAGCAAGACAGGCGGCGAAATACACAAATCCGCCACCCAGGAGTATGCACGACATAACGGCTTTTAAAATATTCATTACCTGTCCTCTCAATAGCTGAAATATCTTTATTTACAGCCGGACTGTCAAGGAGAAAGGGGGAAATAGGAAACAGAAAGAAGTGTGCGGCAAATCGATTTTTTACTTGAATGAAAAAGACAGTGTAATGGTCAAAACGAAATTCATGTTATACTCAAACGCAGCCTTGAGATCATGATCAATAAGGGTGGCAAACTCAACATAACTTGATTTTGACCGTATATATCACAATGTAATTAAACTTATTGTTTATTTATCCTTAAAATATGTCGACCCTACTTTTTTTCTCACTTTCCTCATGGTTTTTGTGGCATAATATCGGGCTTTATCTGCCCCTTCGAGGAGAATTTTACGGACGGCGGCTTTGTCATTTAAGAGTTCGTCGCGCCTATTGCGAAACGGAGTATAAAAGTTCCATATCAGATCGAGAAGCTCTTTTTTCACCTCGCCGTATCCGAGGCCGCCTTTACGGTATCTTTCTGCCATATCAGTGACAGCGTCGGGAGAGGCGAAAAGTCTATAAAGACTGAACACATTACATTTATCGGGATTTTTAGGTTCCTCAACAGGTATTGAATCGGTTACAATCGACATCACACGCTTTTTCAAAACATTCTTTTCGATAAAAATCTCAATTGTATTATTGTAGGATTTGCTCATTTTCTGACCGTCGGTTCCGGGAATAACTGCCACACTATTATCTATCTCCGCTTCAGGGATGACAAACGTTTCGCCATAGGTATTGTTAAATTTGATCGCTATATCGCGTGTTATCTCGAGATGCTGTTTCTGGTCTTTACCCACAGGCACACGGTCAGCATCATAGAGAAGAATATCCGCAGTCATAAGGACTGGATAGAAAAAAAGCCCGGCATTCGGGGCTATACCCCTTGCCACTTTATCTTTATAAGAATGGCTGC
>JABHYP010000606.1 GCA_018656855.1 Candidatus Latescibacterota bacterium
CGAAAGCCCGCTTACATCCAAGACCGGCAAGCACATTTGCCACAGTTTCGACAAGCTTCTCGCTGTAAACACCGAGAAGTTGGCGATTTGCTCCGGCCGGATTTGTCATGGGGCCGAGTATGTTAAAGAATGAGCGGACGCCGAGTTCGCGTCTCGGGCCTATAGCATATTTCATAGACGCGTGTAGTTTCGGGGCAAAGAGAAAGGCAATACCTACTTCTTTCAGGCAGCCGGATATTCTGTCGGGAGGTATATCAATATTAACACCCAGTTCCCTGAGAACATCGGCGCTTCCGCATTTCGAGGAAACCGAGCGGTTCCCATGTTTCGCCACTGTTATTCCCGCTCCGGCGGCAACAAAAGCGGATATGGTGGAAATATTAAACGTTCCGGCGCCATCCCCTCCTGTGCCGCATGTGTCGAGAACATCCAGGGAGCCTGCATCGATCCTGGTCGCTTTCTCACGCATGATACGGGTAAAGGACACTATTTCATCAACCGTCTCACCCTTCAGTCTCATTGCCAGCAGAAACCCTCCTATCTGCGCGTCGGTTGCTTCACCGGTCATGATAGTTTCCATTACCCGTGCGGCCTCTTCGCCGGTAAGGTCGATTCCCTCAACAGCTTTTTTTATCGCTTCCTTTATCATATTTTCCTCTTAGAAGTTAAAAGATTAATTCTAAGTTGTTATTTTCAATAATAAGATGACACATTCAGCTTAAATCAGGAACCGTCATTGCGAGGCTTAGCCGAAACAATCCACTCTCATAGATTGCTTCGCTTGCTCCGTTCACTCGCAATGACATGTAGTAATTACGTTACAGTATTTATGTAACTGTATACTAAGGTTCTCAATAATATCTATAATTCAAAGCTTATAATTCAAGAAAATTCTTTAAAAGTTTTTTACCTTCGACAGTAAGGATCGATTCAGGGTGAAACTGCACTCCTTCGGTCGGATGGTCTTTATGGCGCAGTCCCATTATAATATCATCATCCGTCCATGCGGAAATCTCAAAACAGTCAGGCAGTGTCTCGCGCTCGACAATCAGAGAATGATACCTGGTTGCTGTAAACGGATTCGGAAGACCGTTAAAGAAAGTCCGGCCGTCGTGAGAGATTTCCGATGTCTTGCCATGGACAATTTTCCGCGATCTGATGACCTTTCCCCCGAAAGCCTGCCCAACAGACTGGTGCCCAAGGCAGACACCGAGAATCGGAATACTTCCTGAAAATGCCTGAACAACTTCGACCGATATACCCGCTTCGTCAGGCGTGCACGGGCCCGGAGAGATAATGATCTTTCGTGGATTCGTTGCTTTTATTTCATCAGCTGTTATTCTGTCATTTCTGAATATTTTCAGATTCGCTCCCAGTTCACCGAGGTACTGCACAAGATTATAAGTAAACGAATCGTAATTGTCTATCATGAGAATCATAAGTTTGCTCCCTCAACTTAAAACTTAAATTTTTCTCTCGTAAAGACGCTAAAGAATACTGTCAGACAAGAATGCCTGACCTACATTGTAGAATTTGATTAATCAAATCCGTACTTTGAATATACGGGTTTACGGCTGTAAACTCCTTCTTTAATATCTCATTTCGCATAATTCAATTCCCCGTTTTCCGCCATATCGATAGCTCTGAAGAGCGCTTTAGCTTTGTTCACACACTCCTGGTACTCGCTTTCAGGATTTGAATCAGCTACAATACCCGCCCCAGCCTGAATATACGCTTTGCCGTCCTTTACCACAAGCGTTCTGATGGCTATGCAGGTATCGACATTTCCCTGGTAGTCCACATATCCGATAGCGCCGCCGTAAACTCCTCTTCGAGTCGGCTCAAGCTCATCGATTATCTCCATAGCCCTGATCTTCGGAGCGCCGGTTAATGTGCCTGCCGGAAAAAACGAGAGAACGGCGTCAAACCTGTCTTTGTCCTCCTCAAGCGTGCCCTTGACAGAGCTGACCATATGCATGACATGACTGTATCGTTCGACAAACATCTTATCCGCCACTTTCACACTGCCGTAACGGGCAACCCTGCCAACATCGTTACGTCCCAGGTCAAGCAGCATGACATGTTCCGCGCATTCCTTTTCGTCATTTCTCAGTTCTTCAGCGAGCGCCGAATCCTCTTCAGGCGTTTGTCCACGGGGACGTGTTCCGGCAATAGGCCTTACTTCCATCTCCCCTCCCTCGACACGCACGAGCATCTCCGGTGATGCGCCTGCAATATCCAGCCGGTCGGGAGAGATAAAAAACATGTATGGAGAAGGATTGACAATCCTCAACATCCGATAAATATCAAACGGCGCAACGCTTATATCACGTTCAAAGCGCTGGGAGTATACGACCTGGATAACATCGCCGGCATAAATATATTCCTTGCAGCGATTGACGTTTTTGATAAACGTCTCCTTATCCATATTGGGAACGGAGGTATGATGCCCATGTCCCTTAGACGGTTCCGGAGCTGTCCGCTTTGCAAGCAGGGATTCAAGATTTTCAATGCGTGAGACAGCCTCATGATACCTTTTTTCAAGAGATCCCGGGCCATCGACATGAACATTTGATATAACAGAAATGGTATGTCCGATATTATCGAATACCAGAATCGTGTCATAAAACATGAAGAAGATATCATCAATATCAAAATCATCTCTGGTTTCATCCGGGATGTCCTCCACAAGCCTCACCGCATCATAGGAAAAATATCCTACCCCGCCGCCTGTAAACCTCGGAAGACCGGGGAAATCGACTGTTTTATAATCTTCCATTATTCTGCGAAGCTCCACGACAGGGTCACCATCGAATCGGCGTTCTTTTCCGGTATTAAGATTACGTACTGTTCCTGACCTGCCACGTGACCGGAATATCAAATAAGGGTCTGCACCGAGAAAGGAGTAGCGTGCTATATTCTCGCCGCCCTCGACACTTTCGAGCAGAAAGTTATAAGTGCTCCTGTCGCGTATCTTGAGATATGCCGAAACGGGAGTCTCTGTATCGGCAAGGAGCGTTTTTACGACCGGAATGATTGTTCCTCTGGTCGTATTCTGTTTGAATTCTTCAAAATCGGGCCGTATCAATGTCTCTCACCTTTATTTTATACGAACAGTGTAAGTTATTTTCGTCTCGCCGTCAGCGGGAACGTTTACTGTAAATTC
>JABHYP010000607.1 GCA_018656855.1 Candidatus Latescibacterota bacterium
AAAAAAGAGGTTTTTGCAAAGAATATGCCTTTTTCGCGGAGTACCAGGTGCCGCCGCTTTCTCCCGGTTCAACCACAATCACCGCATCAGCAAGAGCCGCGAGAAGCTTGTTTCGCCTGAAAGCAGCGTGTACCTTGAAACTGCAAGTTGGCGGCAACTCACTAGCAGCAAGAAAACGCCCCGGTTCAAACGCATCCATAAGTACTCGTCTTACAGAAAAACGTGAAAGACCATAGGGCAAAATCGCAACCGTACTCCCTCCTGCCTCAAGCGCTCCCAGATGAGCTTCCATATCCACTCCCCGGGCATATCCGCTCACCACAACGAAGCCTTCTTCTGCTATGAGTCTTCCGCACTTGTATGCCAGTTCAAGTCCCATTTTTGAAGCATTACGAGCGCCGCACACAAAAACCGAGGGTTGGTTCAGAAGCGTTATGTCACCCATACAAAAAAGCATCTTTGGCCGTTTGTTACCCAGTAGCTGAGTATATTTTATTGTGTAATTTTTATCTCCATCTCTGATAATCTGTACCTGCTTATTAATTATAAAATCAAGGTCTGAATTAAGATATTTTTTCTCGATATCAGTTAGTTTGCCATCATAAAATGTTTCAACCCGTGACGGATCATAACCCGCTTTTCTTAATGATGCAAGCCAGTCATAAATTTCCCGGAAGTCTATGTCACTCGAGTTCAATTTCTCATATTCAAAACTGTCCGGCGTTTCAAAAATATACATATTTATCCTACAAATATAATGCTTATCCTATCTTATCACTTTTTTAATATTATTAAGTTTATTTTTGATATAGATACTATACATTATATTACATAAGACTCATTTGTCAAGTGTTATATTTTACACACTATTTGTTAGAAGATAAAACAAGAAATCCTGAAAACTATTTCGTTGGGATTAAAAAACATGAGATGATTTATTACATTCAAAATACAATAAATTCCAGCAGTTTTCGCTGATTATAAAAAAATAATCACTATTTAATCAGAAGCACTTTTCGAGCATCCCCCGCCCTTCCTGATGTTGCTCTTATGAAATAAACACCAGAGGAATAACCTGATGCATACCATCTCGTCTGATAATATCCTGGACGGGTTATCTCATTATACAGCTTCTTAATCACACGTCCGGTTGTGTCAACTACCTCAACTGTAACACCGGTCACTTTATCCACCCTGAAAGGGATTGTTATCATCGCATTGAACGGATTCGGGTACGGGCTAGAAAGTATAAATGGCTGTATGCTGGAAAGTTCACTTTCTTCTGTGGTATTTTTGCCTTTTGAAACCTCATCAGTATTAACTCTGGTTGGTGTAAAGAAAAGCGCCGCTTCACCATCAGGAAGCCCCCAACCATAATCATTATCCGGCCCGGGCTTACCAATATCTTCGGCTGATTCTTTCAACGCTGCCATCACATGTGACGGGGACCAGTCAGGGTGTGCCTCGAGAAGAAGTGCGCATAGTCCTGTAATGAAAGGTGCCGCGAGGGATGTGCCGTTTTGTGTAATATAATTCGTCGTTCCAGGATAAGGCACAATCACTCCTGCACCAAATGCCACAACATCCGGCTTTATCCTTCCATCTGCAGTAGGTCCTCTCGATGAAAAATCAGCAATAATCGGTTCTCCATTTGTGTTTAAAGAAACTGCGCCTACAGCAATTACATGTTCGGCATCAGCCGGTGTAGTAATTATTCCCCAGGAGTTATTGCCTTCGTTTCCCGCTGCGTTTACCACCACGATTCCACGTGAGACTGCAATTTCTGCTGCCATGGCTACAAGCGAAGTATGACCATCCATATCCTGTTTTGAATAGCTTTCCTGTTCAGAATCAAATATGTTGTAAACAAGCGAGGAAGAAATAATATCTGCGCCGAGACTGTCACACCATTCCACCGCAGCCACAAAACGGTCTTCATCTGCGCGTGTCTCTGTATAGAAATCATCCGTGACCGCAAGAAGATAGGTAGATCCGAAAGCTGCTCCGTAATATTCATTCTCACAGGCACCTCCCAGGCAGGAGAGAACATAGGTTCCATGAGACCGACCCTTCACATCTTCTTCACCGGTTATAAAATTGCGTGTATGGGCAATCTTTATGTTTTTGAGACATACGACATTCTCAATGTCAAATCCCTCATCCAGCACCCCAATCACAATTCCTTCACCTGTAAGCCCCTTATCGTGTAAAAGAGGTATGTTCAGAACTTTCAGTTGACGATAAGAATCACCGTAACCGAATGTGTTTTCTCTCTCTACCCCTGCTATGAATAATTTCTGCGAGGATTTAAGCGCTTCGGGCAAAACCGTTCTCATAAGTTTTCTAACAGGCTTTATATCCTGCACTCCCTCGATTTCCTTTAGCTGGCAGGGGTCATTATCAACATTCACTGACACGGCGTTGAAATAGCGTGATATAGTCCTTACGGATAAACCGGATTCTATAACAGATTGTATCAACCTTTTCGATACAGGTTCACCTGCTTTCCAGCTCTCTTCGCGCTTGAAAAATATCCAGTAAGGTTCTGAATAGGTTTTGGCCGGTGTGCAAATAATTATAATGAAAGGGAAAAAAGTGAAGAATAATGATTTTAAAACAGGATTCATTAAATGCTCACACATTAGGAATTAATCGCGGATAAATATATGTTTAAGATATGATATTTTAAAGCGTTGCATACATATGCTAGGCGTAACTAAATCATGAATACAGATTAACAATATTCTCATATCATTTCAAACTGTTCGAAATAATATCAAACATACTGTCTTTAATCTCTACTAGTTTGGGGGTTTTACCTAACTCATCGCGGTAGAAGCCTACCGCATATTCGAGATATTCTTTTGAGAATCCCATTCTTCGCCCAATTTTCGGCACAATAAACATCACCGCGACCCGTTTTCTGTGAGTAAGTTCATAATTCTCTACATGCCGCTTGTCTATTGTCTTAAAGATGCAAAAGCCTCCCGGGGTCAGATTTGAATATCCAACTAAAATTCCTTCGATATATAATACTGGTATTTTGTTGGCAAGAAGTATATTGATAGCCTGCATTGAGCAGTCCTTGATTAGGTAAGCCTGTAAGTTGTGGCGTATTGCAAAATCTCCATAAACATAGAATTTATTGAGGATATCTGTAAGCTCTTCGTCAAGCTCTTCCCGGAATTGCAATTTATTTATTGTGTCTTGCTGTTCAAACTTTTGATACTCAATTTCGCCGGGAAAAACTCGATAATAAGAAAATATTTGTTCAATATAACCAAACCTGTCTATTTGTGGAATATCTTCCAACGTAATAGATGTCGGCAATTTCTCGGGATTTACCGTCTTCTCCCGTAACATAGCGCCGGGATCGTTAAGTTCTGATGGCGTAGGAATATAATCGAGCAACTTTTGCATTTTTTCTTTCACAACTTTTCCAATCGCAGAAGCCGATTCAGAAACTCGAAAAGAACCCCTTATATTCCGTTGAATAATATCCCTATCAATCTCAAGAAAAATAATATTGAATAAAAAATTATCGTATTGCTTTTTTATCGTTGAAAAAATAACTATGTCCGCCTCTAGTGCCTCTCCCAGTTCAAAAGCCATTTCACGCGATTCTACCCACGGGGCCAATCCTCGATCTATCAGGTACTGTTCCGCTTTTTCTCTATCGATAATTTCCATGCCACCGGTCCGTTTCAACTCGCTAATTATTGTACCGGCTATAACATCTGAAAGCGGCCTATATGCTTTATACTCAATAAACGGGCTAGTAATCAGAATTTTAATCAATCTTGTCTGGGATTCGGCCACAAAAGGCATTTGCAGAAGAATAAAGAATATTATAAAATATTTTTTCATAATCTTATTTTTCAAAACATTAATTAATGATCTGATATACTATAACTCGTTTATTACATTTATGATATTGAATCAACAAAAAAGGGTATTTTTACTTTTTCCAATACACCAAACAATACAAATAAGCACAGAAGCAAAATAGGAACTAAATAAAGCCATTGTGTCCAATATTGGTATCCCCAGCGAAAAATATCGAGAACTAAAAACGTTGACCACACAACTGAAGGAACTACTAAAAGTACTTTGTGCTTAAAAAACCGCTCCGGCTTTGTAGATAATATCGACAACCCACCTACAACTGCAAACAAGCTGGCAAAACCGTATAAATATCCCAGGAAAAAAGAATGGTATTCATATTCCGTGGAACTTGCAGTATACCACCCTTTGACAATACCCTCAATAAAAAGAGATCCGGAAAAATAAAGGACATAGCCGCTTATCAGGAGATAGACGAGAAGTAAAACCATAAAAAAATACATAAACCAACTGCTCCTGATAATAGCTCCTTTTTTCATTCTAAAAGAATTTGAGAAAGACCTTTTTTTGTTTTCAAAAGAAGTTTCCATAATATTCACCTTCCTTTATTTTTTTTCACTTTTTTTCTGATAATCCTTGCTTTTGTTCTTGTACGGCGCTCAATATCAATACGCCTTTCAAGCTTACGCAGTCTTTGTGAATTATCACGTGAATCAAAAAATAGATAGATCAGAATAAAAAAACTTGCCTGAAATCCCAATCGAATTATAAAACGTTGATCAGCCCCATGGATCATGAAGTTATCAACAAGATAATCCGCTATTAAAAAACCAACAAATACCAAAAGTGTTATAATGATGATTTCTTTGGATTTCACTTCTTCTCCGTTTCACATCAAAATATAGCATATTTCACTGAATATTACTAACTCTCCTTTTTCATGGGAAATAGAAAGTTAATGTTAAGGATATATTACAGCGTAACATAAATAATTTAATAGAATAATATCATTTTAGCAAGAATGAGTTATAATTTTAATTTCAAAATATCTAATAATAATTTTCATCTTGATTAAATACACTTTTATTGCATAAAGCATTGTAACAAATATATTCGATTTACAATACTTCTGATAATGTGTTGCAAGTCAAATGTTTGAGGATAAAGCCTGTTTTTATAACCAGATTTTTTTCAAAATCCTGTAACCGGAAATCATTGCCAGTCTGGCCCAATTAAAATCAATAATTTTTATTATTATTTTTTATGTCATTTTCTAGTGTTATTAAAAGAGAGCCCACAGAAACAATAGATTGATTATACACCCTATGATTATTATTTTATTTCAAAGTAAAATTTTATGAAATAACGAACAATGTTTCAATTACCAGATTTTATTGAAGAAAACCGTGCGGGAAAAGCGATATTCACCATGTCCTCTCAACCCTATACAATAAAAATAGCATCTCCCGAAGACACGGAAGTCATTGCCGGATTTCAGGTTGATATGGCATGTGAATCTGAAAATCTTTCTCTCGACCTCAATACTGTTATTGCGGGTGTTGCCCATATATTCGAGGAACCTGAACGGGGTTTTTATGTCATTGCTCATAACCGCCGAAAAGACATCGTCGGGAACCTGCTCGTTTTGAAAGAATGGAGTGACTGGCGCAACTCTGACATCTGGTGGATTCACAGTGTATATGTGTTCCCTCCACATCGGAAACGAGGCGTATTCAGGAATATGTTAATGCATGTCGAGTCTCTTGCCCGGTTATCAAAAGCAGCGGGACTTCGCCTTTATGTTGAAAAAGATAATACTAATGCAAAAAGTGTTTATACCCGCCTCGGCTTAAATGATAATCATTACGAGTTATTTGAAAAGATGTTTTAAACTGTTTATATATCATATATAATATTTCACCCGTATCCAGGCGCTCAGTCCTCCGAAACGCTTCGGCCGTGCAAACCTCACTTTCGGAAAAGATGGGGGAACCGGAGCTTTGCCGGGAATTTTCTTTTCAGCATGGCGGACCGGAATAAGCTGCTGAATTCCCACCGCTATGGGGAAAAAGCTCAAGTTAAACTCTTTTCTGTACATGACCGAAATAAAATCGTAGTACCTTGTCAGGTCAGTTTCAACACGCTTTCTGCCGAATATCATATCCATAGGATTTGTGGAAAGATGATCTCTAGTTGTAATACGGAGGCGGTAATCAAAGTATACCCGGACATACGAGAGCGCCGCACCGGATTGCGGTGTAATTTCATATAAAAAAGTTCCGGAATCAGATGCGATTCGGCCGGTTCCTGAAAATGTCCAGGTTTTATCACCGATAATTTCAATCTGTTTGGGCGTAAACGGCCAACTGTCAACGATACCTCGCGAAAGTGCAAGATCAGCTGAAATATGGTTGTAAAGAATATCAGGAATATATCGCGGCGCCTTCCCAATCTTCGCTTTGACCTCGAAACTGTAGGTATCGCCTTCAAGTATTCCCCTTCCATACTGGGATCTGTTATACCACAAATCCATTTCTTGAGAATACGCATCTTTCCCATAGCTTACATCCATTGAGAAGGATCGCGTAACATTTCTACGGACAGATACTTTCCAATTATCCCCATTGCCATCCCAAACCTGAGCATGTTTACCCGGCATTCCGCGAAACGTTTTTGGCGTATCGATCATCCGCTTCCCTGCAGACAGGGTAAAACATGTATTTTTCGCCACCGACCATGAGATATTACTTTCAAAACCTGAATAACGGAAACGTGAGGGCAGCATTTTTGAGATATTATCATAGTTAATGCCTATTCCCCATTCATAAGGCATTGAATAATATCTCACAGAACCACATACACCTGTTGGAATTCTGCCGGAAACCTCTATTATCTGTAAATATTCATCCCCTCCTCCCCGCACCTGCCTTCCAACAGTAATCCCAGCCTGTAAAGTTTTTCTCGCTGAAGTAAACGCTGACAAGCAAATTCTCCCTGAACCATACGACTCATCTACAATTAAACGATCTTTTGAAAACGGCCATTCAACAGAACTCTGATTATCCGCGTAGGAGAGATATACCCCTGCCCTGTTTGATAGTAGCGGCTGTTTAAAGCCTAATGAAGTCATCCCGTGAACAACATTTTTCTTCTCACCGTTCAGGCTTCTGACAACTTCATGTCGAATCCCGGTTGTCTCAATAAATGGTTTGTATTCATCTGCCAATCCGGCCGGATGTTCATGTTTATAACCATCGCCGCTAAAATCCGCCAGCCGTGGTATACCGGTTAGATAACCTATAAGAGCGTTCGCCGAAAACTCCGCCTGAGCGCTTCCTTTATTAGACAGTAAAAGGGCGGCTGTAAAAACAACCGCCCTGACATTTCTATTCCTCATAAACGCGCATCCTGCATCAGTCGCTAAATTCCATCAGTTTTTCCTGCGTCATCCCCGGCAAAACACCACCGAATGTCGGATCCGGGAAAACAGGAGATTCAACCTTATTCCCATTCCCGTCAACAAGGTCGATGATATCATCGTCACCACCGTATTCAGGGGAACCGGAACATTTCAGTACTCCGCTACTTTCTCTGACGCCAAAAGGATGATCAGCAGAAAAATTATATTTCGGGAATTCTGACTGATAATAGAAAAGATCAATAGCCTCCCGGCTTTCCCTCGAAGCATTGGTATAAAACGAATTTATAAAATTATATGCCTCTTCGGTAATACAGAGTCGCTTTTGGGAATCAATATAAAAAGCCCCATCAGTAGTTAATAACTCTTCTGATTCAAAAGGAACACTTTCAAAACCTTCATTATTCCATTCCATGTGGCCTTCCAAAGTTACTATACCATCTTCTGATATGCTCCCGTTGAATGTATAATATTTCTCTAAATTGTAATCTCCTTTTGCATAAATATATGTTGACAAGGCTCCAATATAAATATTTTCCACATCGTAATAATCATCCTCCCAAATTTCTGCTCCCGGCCCTCCAAATTCTTTTTCCGCCTTGCTCAAATCTTTCCATTCATGATATGGAAGAACGGTTTTTATATCCGGAATAGCATTGTTGAGAAACGCTGAAATATCCACTGTAATTTCTTCACCGTTTTCCTGTTCAATTACAATCGGTCCGTTAAGAATGGATTTAATTTTATCCGCTAAATCAACAATCCCCTTGGCTCCACGCAAAACCGGGACAGGAACTTCGGAAGCATAATCATTTAATTCATTGTCGATTTCACTATCTATTTCAGTAATATCCTGTTTTTTTATCAGATCATCAAGCTGGCTATCTGTTTCGCCTGTTATAAAATTCACACCGTTTTGAACCATTGACAGCGCATCGTCAAGATCCTTTTTAGCGGAAGGTAGAATTGTGGTACTTCTTAGCTTGAGGAAAGTGCCTCCGTTTTCATCCTGGCTCTTGACCAGCGGGATAATCGTAGTTTCGTCCATATAATCAGATATGTCGTTAACACCGGGAACAGATAACTGATAGGCATTAACTATCTTCAGGCTCGCCCGCATCACACGCATCATTGCCGAAATCATGTAAACTTCGCCTGAATCCATTTCCATCACATCATCCTCACCGGACATTTCCGTTGTAATAACATAAGCGAAGTCTTTATCTGAATGAATTCTGTCAATATACTTAATCGCATCATCAAGCCCCGCAATCAGTGTATCATCAATCAAATTCTGGAGAAGCGCTATCACATCCTGGTTTGATAATGAATTCCGAACCATATATATCAACATAATAAAAGCAGACCCGGGATCAATATTTTCATACCACCCACCCCACTCATCTTCCATATAATATTCAGTTACACCATTTAGAAAATATTGAGTTACGATGTATTTCGAATGATCAAGATTGTCGATATCATCGTTCCAGGATTCGAGGGTTTCCTGAATTACTTTTAAATCGGGGTTTTCAGTAATTATCTGGAAACTAAAAATAGCAGCGCCGAAATTGGCTTGAGAATTGGTTGGATCTTCTGCCGCCGCCGCCTTATAAAGATCCGCAGCAGTTTCAATATAATCCAGCATATTCCCCGATGATACTTCACCTCCAGCTTCTTCAATCATTTCTGACACTACTGAATCGGCTGAAGCAACCAATCGTTCGGATTTTAAAGGATCAGTCGTTTCGGCACCATTTTCATCATCCTCATCGGTAGTGCTTTCAAAACAACCTGAAAATAATGCAATTATCATCGTCGTGATAATAAACCATTTTATTTTCTCCATTTTTTCCTCTCTCCTTACTTTTTTGAATTTATTTAAACCGATATTTGCCATATCAAATTCATTTACTGTTATTCTTAAACTCCATCATATTAATGAATGAATAATAGCTTTTTTATCAATTTTAAACAAGTGCATTTTCAAGTAACAATTGTCTATTCTTACAAATTAATACAATTCATGAAATTTATATGAGCTTTTTTACATTGCGTATTATTTCAATAAACATCTCTGTTTCTCTGTACACATCCTCAGAATTAACTACCGCAGAAATTGCAACGGCAGCATCAGCGCCGGCTCTGATAACATCTTCTACATTTCCTCTGATGATTCCACCTATTGCCACAATCGGCAGCTTAGTTCGCTTCCTAACTTCCGTAATCATTGAAAGCCCGCACGCTTTTCCGGCATCCTTCTTGGTGCCTGTTTCAAAAATTGGGCTTAATCCGAAATAATCCGCGCCCGCTCTCTCGGCAGATAGGGCTTCTTCAACATTATGCACGGTCACTCCGATAATTTTCCCCTCCCCAAGCTGCTCTCGTGCTATCATGAACGGCATATCATCCTGACCAATATGAACACCGTCGGCATCAATCGCAAGGGCCACATCCACCCTGTCATTGACCAATAAAATCGCACGGTTTTTGCAAATGCTCTTTAAACACTTTCCTTCTTCTATCATTTCCTTTGTGCTCTTACACTTTTCCCTGTACTGAATGATCCTGCAATCCGCCTTGAGCGCCTGTTCCACATCGTTAAGTGTCCCTTTCCTGCTGAGCCCGGAATCGGTAACCATGTAAAAATCAATTTCTTTAAGCGTGTCTTTCTTCAATATTTGTCATCCTTTCAATTTTTTCTTTGTCAAGGTTATATACTTCGTCATAGAAATTGACATGAAAACTCCCAGGCCCTTTAGATGTAATTGACGCCAACTCACCTGCTATTCCAAAACATACGAGGGCAGAGACAGCTGCTTTTATATAATTCTTTTCCACTCCGGCAAATGCACCGATAATCGACGCAGCCATGCAGCCGGTCCCGACAATCGATCCCATCATTTCATGACCGTTCTTTACCACATAAACATTCTCGCTGTCTGTTATCATATCCTCCTGCCCGGTTATTACCACTGTTGCCTTCCTTGCGCGGGATAGTTTCTTTGCCAAGGGTATTATATCCTTCTCAACAGTAGTTGATTCAACACCTTTTG
>JABHYP010000608.1 GCA_018656855.1 Candidatus Latescibacterota bacterium
CAGCCCAACGATGCAGATAATGTTCAGCCAGATGAAACGTGTCTGTGATACCAATGCCACAGTTCTCATTCACGGCGAAAGCGGCTCAGGCAAGGAACTTGTTGCGAGGGCTATTCATTATAACAGCAAAAGGAAAGACAAACCTCTCGTTTCAGTTAATTGCGGAGCAATACCGTTTAATCTAATCGAAAGCGAATTTTTCGGCTACGAGAAAGGCGCCTTTACCGATGCAAGAGAGCGGAAAATCGGCAAGTTTGAACAGGCCGATGGCGGCACACTCTTTCTTGATGAGGTTGGGGAACTGCCGCCAGAGGCTCAGGTTAAACTCTTGAGGGTTCTGGAAGAAAATGCCGTACACCGTATAGGCGGGAAAGAAGCCATTCCCATCGATGTAAGGGTACTATCCGCCACCAACAAAAATCTCGAGGAAGAGGTTGACAGGGGAAGGTTCCGTCTCGATCTTTTGTACCGCCTTAATATTTTTACAATAAAAGTTCCTTTACTTCGTGAACGTAAAGAAGACGTTCCTTTACTGGTTGAGCACTTTATGCAGAAACATAATAAACAGTTAGGCCTTGCAATAAAGAGCATCTCAAAAGCGGCTATTAATTTTCTCAAAGAACATGACTGGCCCGGGAATGTAAGAGACCTGGAGAACGCTATTCAAAGCGCAATGATCCTCGCTCAGAATGATGTTATTCTCCTCGAAGATCTGCCGCTGCGTGTTCGAGGTTATCCGGAAGTGCCGCAGGATACGGATGTGGAAAATATCGGGCTTGAAAACTATATCAACCAGCTAACAATAAAATTGGAAAAAGAATGTATATTAAAAACACTCGAAAATAATATGTATAACCGTACTTCGACAGCTAATGCATTAAAAATCAGCCGAAAGACCTTATTCAACAAAATGAAACAATACGGGATATCGTCGAAAAATAAGGACAAAACTGAATAAACTTATAAAAAATCATGAAATTCATTATGCCTGTCAGTCTGAAACATCTTTAACCAAACGGCGGACACCCTCAAGCACACGGGACTCGACTGTTTCGGTGAAGGGGCCAGTTACTGGCATATGCTGCATTGAGCCTCCTCCTTCATATCCACCTTCCCTCTGAATCCTCCAGGGAGGGAGATATCCTACACTATGATTGCAGTATCCGGCAACCCATACAAAATCATAGGTGAGGAAATCCGATTTTAATTGGACAGCATATTCTACAACCGTCTCTCCGAAAATTCCAATTAAAAGCAGTTCATTTCCAAAACGCATTGTTTGCAGCGGAAAGGGAATAGTAGATTCAATAGGTTCATTGTTATCCATTTTTTTCAGAAAATAGGCTGCTTTACGCTTTACTCTATAATCATCTGACTTCAGATTCTCTTCAATAATCTTTCTATCAGGAAGCGGTTCAAAATCAAGCAGAACTTCATCATATGCTGATTCGATTGGCCCGTTGATTGTAATCTGTTCCCCATCAACTGCCTCTATCACCGCTTTTGCCAGCGCTTTCCCATGACCCATTGCATATTCAAGTTGAAAGCGTGCATTGGGAACCAGTTGACCGGCACATCCCTGAACAAATAAAGCAGTGGCATTAGGGAAAGCTTCTTCTATGAAACGCTGCGCATAACCGGGGTAATCGCCGCTGAATTGATACACATTACCACCAAGCGTAATCGGATGGCAGGCATAACCGAAAAGTATTGCTGTGATATTGCCGTCGAGATCGGCAACTTTCAGAACCGGTGTAATATCATCTCTCGGACCGCCGGTATAATACGATGAAGGGCCTGAACGGTATAAAATGCCTTTCGGTGACGGGAACCTGCGGCTTACTGCAAATGGTACCGGCGTTGCTCTGGAAAAAGTGAGTCGTGAGGATTTCAGGTTATTGATTGCTTCGCTAATTACATCAACATACCTTCTTTCCAGGAATTTTACATAAGCCTCAATTTTAATTCCCCAGTCCTCAGGAATATAAAAAAGTATGGGGAGGCGGCTTTCAGGCCCGCAGTGCGTATGGGAAGCATTGAAGAGCAAATCCTTCCGCTCAAGGCCAAAACGCTTTTGAATTTCTTTTGAAACAGTGTTTGAAAATTCCCTCGTTACACCAATAAGATCAACAGTAGTGATCACAATCCTGTTGCCTTCAGGGTCCTCAAGCGCCAGCGCTTTCAGATTGAGATCATGTATTTTCCCTTCGGAAGGTTTATCCCGGCTGCCATACCCGGCCATCCACATCGGTTTTTCCGGAATAACGCTAACTGTGGCTACTCCCGCTTTCCATTCAGCGGCTTCGATTGATACCGGATTGAAGATAGTTACAAGTAAAAATTGGCAAAATAGTATTAAAAGAAGAAGTGTATGACAGCCTATAGTATTTACAACAGGTTTCATATCTCAATCTCCTTATAATTTGTTAGTGTCCATTTTCAGTCTGAAACGTCCTTGACCAGCCGACGTACTCCTTCGAGCACACGCTTTTCAACTGTTTCGGCAAAAGGGCCGGGGAAATGAGTATAACTTTCAAATAATCCGCCCCCCTCATAGCCCCCTTCCCTAAGAACTTTCCACGTTGGCAGATAACCGAAATCATAATGGCAGAATCCGGCAACCCATACGAACTTATGTGTCAGATATTCAGATTTAATTTTTACAGAATACCCGGCAACCGGCTCCCCGCTGAGGCCGATAAAAAGCATTTCTTTTCCAAAACGAATCACATGAAGCGGGCATTGCAGGGTTGTTTCGATAGACTCATTATTATCTAATATGTCCAGAAAGAATGCGGCTTTACGCTGCAAATTTTTATCATCTGACTTAAGATTCTCCTCGAGGGCATTACGTTCGGGAGGCGGCTCAAAATCCAGTATTACTTCATCATACGCACATTTTAGCGAACCCTCTAGTGAAATCTGTTCACCATCA
>JABHYP010000609.1 GCA_018656855.1 Candidatus Latescibacterota bacterium
CGCCGGTTCCGGTGATACTGTTGTTATTGCCGGTAAAGGTCATGAGGATTACCAGATAATCGGCACGGAAAAACGGCATTTCGATGATGCCGAAACAGCACGCCGCATACTCAGGGAAATGAAATGAAACCATTCACAGTAAAAAAACTTTTTTCTTTTCTAAAACAATCTGCGATTGCACTCGATACCGGTATTGAAAGATTTCCGGAAGCCTTGCTCGAGAGAAATATCACCGGCGTTTCGACAGATTCCCGGACGATTCATGGCGGTGAAGTTTTTTTTGCTGTTCGGGGTGAAAAATTTGACGGGGCTGAACATGTTCTCGGGGCTTTTGAGAGCGGGGCGCTCTGCGCTGTCGTTAATGAGGACTCGATGAAAGAGGAGTTCGATAAACTGGCTGTTATACCGGTTAAAGATACGATCCGTGCTCTCGGTGAAGCAGCTAGTGATTACCGCTCAAGCTTTAAAGCCACTGTTGTTGCGGTAACCGGAACAACCGGAAAGACCACGTGCAGGGAAATGATGCTTGCTGTTCTGGCAACACGTTTTCATGTGCACGGAACAAAGGGTAATTACAATAATCATATCGGTATGCCACTTACTGTTTTCGGACTCGATGACAGCCATGAGTGTGCAGTGTTCGAACTGGGTATGAGCGCTCCGGGTGAAATCGAATATCTTGCCGGAATAGCAAAGCCTGATGTTGGTGTTATTCTGAATGTCGGGCCGGCTCATATGGAATTATTCTCTTCCGTCAAATTTGTAGCGGATGCAAAGATGGAGCTTCTCGATGCGCTCGACAGTGAAGGAACGGCTGTCATCAATGGTGATGATGAACACCTGAAGGCTGGAGAATTCCGATCGAAATCCCGCCTTGTCAGATTTGGTATCAACCGGCCTTGGGATTACTGGGCGGAAAATTTGGTTGTTCACCGTGATGGCTGCTATTCGTTCGACGTAGAAGGACACAATGTGAAGCTCAATGTTCCAGGTCTGCATACTGTCTATAATGCCCTTGCAGCTTATACGACCGGTATGCTGTTGGGTGTTGCAAGCAGTGAAGCGGTAAAAGCCCTCGAAGCTTTCACCGCTCCGGATAAAAGAATGCAGATTGTGGTGAAAAACGGTATCAGCTTCATAAATGATTCATATAATGCCAACCCTATGTCAATGAAAAGTGCAGCTGAAGTATTGAACAACGTTTCTATTCCTGACGGGGGCAGAAAAATAGCTGTGCTGGGAGATATGCTCGAACTCGGTAATTTTTCGATAAAAGCTCATTTAAATATAGGTAAGGTTTTTGCGGCTCTAAGTCTCGAATGGCTTTGCTTTGTGGGAGATAATACTGCCCATTATGAGCAGGGAGCCCTTGAAGGTGGTTTTACCTCCGAAAAAATTCGGTGCTTTCCGGATGTGAAAGCAGCATCTGAGTTTATAAATGATATAAAACGTCCGGGCGATGTTATTCTCGTAAAAGGCTCGCGGGCGGTCGGAATGGAAAATATACTGGCAAGTACGGGTTTACAGCCGTAAACCCCTTCAAATTGTGGGAATGGATAATGCTCTATCACATTTTTGTGCCTTTTACTCGTCATATTTCGGCGTTTAACATATTCAATTACATCACGTTTCGCGCCGGGTATGCGTTAATGACAGCACTTCTCGTGGCGTTTATAATGGGGCCGGTAATATTACGGTTTCTTGCGCGGAGACATATCGAGGAGACCATCCGTAGCGACGGCCCGGAATCGCACCTATCGAAAAAAGGGACGCCTACAATGGGCGGTCTAATTGTACTTGCAGCTATTGTTGTTCCCACTCTGCTATGGGCGAGGCTTGATAATATATATATCCAGCTTGCTCTTTTTTCCACTGTCTGGATGGGAGTGGTCGGTTTTCTTGACGATTATCTTAAGGTCAGGCTCCATTTTCCAAAAGGACTTGTTGCAAAGTATAAACTAGTTGGCCAGATTCTTCTGGGCTGTATTGTAGGCAGCTTCCTTTTCTTCAACGATATCAACGACCAGTATACTTACATGACACTTGTGCCTTTTTTAAAAAATTACGCCATCAATTATTCTCACTGGTATATATATATTCCGATGGTGACACTGGTTATTACTGCGACTTCGAATGCGGTTAATCTCACTGACGGACTTGACGGACTTGCTATCGGACTTACAGCGATATCGATGAGCACATATGCGATTATCTGTTACATAATGGGGCGTGCCACCACCTCAGAATATCTTGGGATATTCTATATCCCCGGATGTGGAGAGTTAACCATTTTCTGTCTCTCCATAGTTGGTGCGTCTCTCGGATTTCTCTGGTTTAACTTTCATCCCGCAAAGGTATTCATGGGAGATACCGGTGCGCTTGCTCTCGGCGGTGCACTCGGTACAGTTGCTATTTTAAGCAAAACCGAGATACTTTTGATTGTCATCGGGGGTGTTTTTGTTGTTGAGGTTATGTCAGTTATCATACAGGTGGTTTCATACAAACTGAGAGGCAAAAGGGTATTTAAAATGGCGCCGATTCACCACCATTACGAACTTCTTGGATGGGCGGAAGAAAAGGTGGTTGTGAGATTCTGGATAGTTGGAATTCTACTGTCCATCGTTGCGCTCACGACGTTTAAGCTAAGGTAATGAATTAATGGAAGATAATCAAACTGTTGATTTCTGGCTTCTTATCACTGCGCTTATACTTGCCGGTGTCGGACTGGTCATGGTGTACAGCTCCAGTATGTACCTTTCTATGGACAGGATCGGCGACGGAATGTATTACTTCAAGAAGCAAGCGTTACATTTAATAGTCGGGCTTTTTCTGATGATATTTCTCACGAAAATAAACTACCGAGGATATGCCGGACTTGGAACATTTCTGCTCTTTGCAGGTACATGTATGCTAGGTTTTTTGCTTGTCCAGAAGTATCTCCAGGGTCGAAACATGGGACGGTGGATTCGCATCGGGAAATTCGGCTTTCAACCTTCCGAACTCATGAAGATAATAGTGATTATATATTTCTCAGCTAAAATTGCGCGTATGGGAGAGAAGGTGCGTGATTTTAAAAAGGGATTTCTGCCTCTTTTATGCGTACTGGGAATAATGTTTGTTCTCGTTGTTCTTGAACCAGATCTTGGGACGGCCGGTTTTATCATAGTCGTCGGCATGGCTGTCCTTTTTACGGGACGTGCGAAGCTGCTCCATCTGCTCATGATCACTTTGCCAGTGGCAGGCGCGATGGCGTTAACGGTGAAACTTGTGCCCTACATGCAAAAGCGGGTGGATCTCTTCCTTGACCCGTCAAGTGCGCATCAGGTTAATCAGTCGCTTATCGGCATAGGAAGCGGAGGAATTTTCGGTGTGGGACTTGGAAACAGTACCCAGAAATTCCTTTTTCTCCCGGAAAATCATACTGATTTTGTGTTTTCCATATTTGCTGAGGAAATGGGGCTTGTAGGAACGGCTCTCTTACTCTTAATAATGTTGTTTTATGTTATGAGAGGATTTAAAATTGCCGCCCAGGCGCCTGATCTGTTCGGATATTTGCTAGCCTCGGGAATCTCGATGATGACAGGATTGCAAGTGTTTATCAATATCAGTGTGGCGACAGGCCTTCTGCCAACAACAGGCATGACTCTGCCGTTTATTTCGTATGGGGGATCATCGCTTATTCTGTCATTTATCGCAACAGGAATTCTGCTTAATATTTCAAAGCAGGGAAACTACGAAGTCAGACTGTCGAGGGAGTTCGGATCCCGCCTTCACAAAAGGAGCGTGTGGTGATGAGAGTTATGTTTGCAGGAGGCGGAACAGGCGGACATATTTATCCCGCGCTTGCGGTTGCCAAGGAACTAATTAACAGGCGGCCTGAAGCGGAAATACTCTTTATAGCCGGAACAAGGGGAATAGAAAGCAAGATATTCAGCGATGCCGGTTTTGATGTTAAAACAATACCGGTTACAGGTCTTCCGAGAAAGGTGTCTCCATCACTGATACCGTTTACATGGAAACTTGTGATGTCAATAGTACAGTCGAGGCGTTGTTTAAAAGGTTTCAGACCGTCAGTAATAATGGCGACAGGTGGTTATGTTTCCGGGCCACCAATTATTGCTGCGTATATGATGGGAATACCTGTTGTCATCCAGGAACAGAATTCTTTTCCGGGGATAACAAACAGAAAACTGGGGCGTTTCGCTGAGATTGTGTTCCTCGGATTCCGGGATGCCGTTAAATATTTCGAAGGCAAAGTGGAAACTATGGTTACCGGTAATCCGGTGAGAAACGGGATAGGAACCAGTGAACGTGAAGCATCTGCAATAAAATTCAGTCTCGATCCTGAGTTGAAGACTATTTTGGTTTTTGGAGGGAGTCAGGGCTCTCATGCCATTAACATAGTGCTCAGGGAAGTGATAGAACAGATCGCCCAAATGGAAATCCAGATACTATGGCAGACCGGCCCGAAGGAATTTGAAGAAAACAGGGTGTTTGACGGAATGTCAGATGGCCGTGTGAGGATTCTTCCATATATAGATGATATGGTTAGCGCATATTCAGCGGCGGATATGGTGGTTTCGAGAGCGGGAGCGATGACGGTCGCCGAAATTACTGCATGCGGCCTGCCTGCTGTGCTTATTCCCCTTACTACTGCGGCGGAAAATCACCAGGAGTATAATGCCCGTTCGTTGGTAAGTTCCGGCTCAGCGGTGATGATTGTCGAGAAAGACCTTACACCTGAGGTGCTGCTACATGAGATAAAGAGAATTATATCTTCAGAAGATACGCTGGCCGGTATGTCTGAGGCTTCAAGAAAGATGGGCAAAAAAAATGCTGCGGGTGTTATAGCAGGAGTGCTAGTCGAGCGGTACGGAATGAATTAAAATTACAGGGATAAAGGATAAGGATAAATAATTAATAAACAATTCTCAATGCAAAATTATGAAATATTACAACGGATACCGGACTAATCGAAATTTGGAATATTGAATTTGGAATCTTGAATATTTTTCGAAACAAAAGGTTAAGTTTATGCTTCTCGGGCCATTAACACAAAAAGTAAAGAACATTCACCTTATTGGCATCGGTGGAAGTGGGATGAGCGGTATAGCGGAAATTCTTCTAAACTCCGGATTCACAATCACAGGGTCGGATATGCGTTCCACCGAAGTTACCGACAGGCTTGCTTCTCTCGGCGCGAAAGTGTTTATCGGGCATTCGCCGGGCAATGTCGAGAGCTGTGATGTAGTTGTATTTTCATCCGCAGTGAAAGAGGACAATTTTGAGATTATTGCCGCCCGTGAGAAAAAAATCCCGGTAATCGGAAGGCCTGAGATGCTTGCTGAACTGATGAGGATGAAATACGGTATCTGTATCGCCGGCACCCATGGTAAAACAACGACAACCTCCATGACGGGAAGGGTTCTGACAGAAGGAAATATTGACCCAACCATCATTGTCGGCGGGCGTGTTGCCGATTTCGGGGGAGGGGCGAAAACCGGTAAAAGCCATTATCTTGTTCTCGAGGCTGATGAATACGACCGTACATTTCTTAGGCTCACACCAGTTATTGCGGCTGTTACCAATATTGATCTCGAACATCTCGACTGTTACAGGGATATGGATGATATACAGGATGCTTTTCTCCAGTTTGTGAACAAGGTGCCTTTTTTCGGCTCGGTTGTTCTTTGCATTGATGACAGCGGCGTGCAGAGTATCATGCCGGGAGTGGAACGTAAAATAATTACCTATGGGATTTCACGTCAGGCGGACTTTAGAGCTGAAAACATCCGGTTTGAAGGAGAAAGAACGACCTTTGACGTGATCTCGTTCGGAAACAATTCAGGACAGGTAACGATCCAGGTTCCGGGATTGTATAATGTACGCAATGCCCTCGCTGCTCTTGCGATTGGCGACGAGATGGGTGTGGCGTTTGAGGTTGCGGCAAATGCCCTTGGGAAATATCGTTCTGTTTCCCGGAGGTTCGAGATAAAAGGCGAGCACTGTGGGATTATAGTGGTTGACGATTATGCACATCATCCCACAGAAATCATCGCCTCGCTCGAAGGCGCCAGGACGGGATTTGACAGGCGTA
>JABHYP010000610.1 GCA_018656855.1 Candidatus Latescibacterota bacterium
CTTACCAGCCATATATTGACAAGACCCATGAAACAAAATTGTGCCAGAGCCCCTATGACAAGAAACTTATCGGCAAGGGGATCCATAAACTTGCCTAATCTTGTTATTTCCTTGCGTTTTCGGGCAAGCCTGCCGTCATACAGATCGGTCACAGCGGCAATAACAAATACAATAAGGGCTAAAATCGCTGTATGCCATCTCTGCAAGGCAAACAGCCAGATATAGACGGGCACAAGCGCTATTCTCAAAAAAGTCAGCAAATTTGCCGGAGTTAAAATATCAACATTTCTTTTCATGAAATAGTTTTCAATTTTTAAGGTTAGTCCGTTGTAATATTTTTAAAATTTAGCTACATACACCATACACAGTTATTTCAGGTTCAAACGTCCCTCAAAAGACCTGGCAAGCGTCACCTTATCTGCAAGCTCAAGATCGCTTCCGGCAGGCAAACCCCTGGCAATACGTGTCACCCGCATACCTTTTCCGGAAAGAAGATCGGCGAGGAAAGTTGCTGTGGATTCACCTTCCACTGTGGGATTTGTGGCGATTATTACTTCACTGATGGTATCATTCAGCCGTGAAGTGAGTTCCTTCAAATGTAGTTCGTCCGGGCCGATATTATCCAGCGGTGACAGGGCGCCGCCGAGAACATGGTATACTCCGCGATACACCCCCGCCTTCTCAATCGCATTTACATCAGACGGATTTTCGACTACACAGATAACTGACCTGTCCCGTTTCGCATCTGAACAGATTTCACATGGATCAATTTCGGTGAAATTATAACACCGGGAGCAGTGCATTATTTTCTCTCTAACATCCTTGATCGCTTCGGAGAGCGATAATGCTTTGCTCAGTTCCATTTTCATGATATAAAATGTAAGCCGCTGGGCAGTCTTTTTACCTATACCCGGCAAACCGGAAAGTTCCTCAACAAGCGTATCAACAACATGGCTTTCCTGCATAAATTTTTTCCTGTTAACTCAATAAATTTTCATTTCTCGCAAAGACGCAATTTATCTAAAATTATAGAAATTATCCGTGTTTATCCGTGGCTTCTTCTAACCAGAAACCATAAACTGTTTTATCATCCAAGTCCCGGAATACCGAGGGAACCAATTCCGCCGGGAAGAACTTTCCCCATTTCGTCTTCCATTAAGGATTTTGCTTTTTCACGCGCATTGGTAACCGCCGCCACAATAAGATCCTCAAGAAGTTCGACATCATCAGGATCCACAACCTCAGGATCTATTTTCACCTTGATAATATCCTGATTTCCGTTAGCGGTAATCTTAACCATCCCACCGCCAGCAGAGCCTTCGACCGTTTTTTGGGCGATTTCTTCCTGCATTTCCATCATCTGTTTCTGCAGTTTCTGGGCCTGCTTCATCATATTTCCAAATCCCTTAGCCATATTATTCCCTCCATGTCTCATTGATCTCGCCGTTAAAATGCTCCAGAATATCCTTTATAATCGGTTCACGAGAAATGAGGTCTTTCATTTCATTATTCTTCCCGTTCACAGCTTCCCTGGCTTCTGAGGCATCTTTACGGCTCATTGTACATACAATTGTTATTTTTGTTCCCATAAGGGAACTTATAATTTCTTCGACAGTTTCCAGGTTCGATTCGGTTGTTTTACAATGAAACTCATGTTCCTGCTTAAAAGCAAGTGAGATTTTTCCGTTTTCATACAATTCGGGAACTGCCATTGCCAGTGAAGGGCCAACTGACGGTTTCTGTTTAGTTACTCTTTCGGCAATTTTTTTCCATGACGCTATAAGCGATTGTATATCATTAGGAACGGTAAATTTCTCCTCAATATCCTCAGTCTCATTCTCCGCTTCAGATTGATCTTTCCCGACATCGCCGGTATTCTCAGCCAGAGTTTCAGCTTCGGTAGATGCTATCGTCTCGTTACCTGCACTTGATGCGGAAGCCGGAACGCTCTCGTTTTTCACGCCTTGAACAGATAGCGGTATTGTACCGGAACTATTTTTCTCTGCTTTAACAGTTTCACCGCCGAGTCTTTCGAACAGATTATTGAGTTCGATGGTGGTTTCCATCGATGCCATACGGGCAAGCGCAGTTTCAATTCGTAAAACAGGCAGTACAGCGTAGGCAAGCGAGGTCTCCACATCGGTCACAATGCTGATCATCCTGATAATATCGCCTTGATTAAACCATCCTGACTGTTCCTTTATTCTCGATTTCATGTCGCCGGCAAGCATAACATGCTTGAGACCATTCTCATAATGGACATACAGGAGGTCTCTCAGGTGCGAGAGCGTTCCCTCTACAAATTCCTTCAGATCGCCGCCCTCGTCGTAATATGTCTTAAAAAGCTCAACAGCGCCAAAAACATCCTTTTTATAACATCTATCGATGATATCGAAAAAGACATTCCTGTCGGCGATTCCGAGTATTTCACTAATATCGGCCACAGTTACCGTATCATCATGAGAAGATTTGAGTTGTTCGAGGATACTTTCAGCGTCACGCATAGCGCCACTCGCGCGCTGGGCGATGAGCATCACGGCTTCGTCATCGGCCTTAATACCATCAGATTCGATTATAGTGCGTAGTTTTCCCGCAATTTCCCGTACTGATAACCTGTGAAAATCAAACCGCTGGCATCTGGAAAGGATGGTAATTGGTATTTTGTGCGGTTCGGTTGTGGCGAAGACAAAAATCACATTTGGCGGCGGTTCTTCGAGCGTCTTGAGAAGAGCATTAAAAGCAGGCGTGGAGAGCATGTGAACTTCATCGATGATGTACATTTTATATCGGCAGTGGCTTGCATGGTAACCGACATTGGAAATGAGATTCCGGACATCATCAACCGAATTGTTGGAAGCTCCATCCAACTCCTGAATATCCATAGACGTTCCGGATTGGATGTTTACACAATTCTCGCATACATTACAGGGCTCCTCGGCAGGGCCATCAACACAGTTAAGCGCCTTGGCGAATATCCTGGCAACAGTTGTCTTTCCCACACCTCTCGGTCCACTGAAAAGATAGGCATGCCCCACTCTATCGCTTTTTATGGCATTTTTAAGAGTCTCGGTCACATGGTTCTGTGCAATGACATCACGAAAGAACTGGGGGCGCCATTTTCGTGCAGTAACAATGTAGGACATATTTAGTTAAGTCTGCTGGTTATATCCGGAGTCACAAGAACACAGGAAGATTATACAAAATATTAAGACAAAATTCAGGAGTCAGGAGTCAAATAATATATATTTAAATTATAATTAGGTTAATTCTAATTACCAAAACCTGGGTTCTGTCTTATTCTAAAGAACTATTGTTGCTATAAAAGAAATAATATTAACAAAATAAATACTCATATAGACTATCTGAGAAATTTACCGGCCGTGCACCCGCTCTTGACTCTGTACTTCCAGGATCCACATTGTACCGGACTCCAGCCAAGATGCCCCGCGGCACACAGAACGATTTTCCTGCCGCTGCTATCTTCCGATCCTGACGGGATTCAGAAATCGACTGTTGCGCGGGTCCTGGCCATCAACGTTCAATAACAATTCTTCAACAAGGAAACACTCAAGTCTTGAGTCGGGAATTAAACCCCGCTATAGCGGATTGCGGGTTACAGGGCACCGCTAACTCCCCGTCTAGCACGGCCTTATATACTGTCTGCCTCATATAAATGAGAGGCAAGCTCTACTTTTCAGATTTATCGTTTAAAAGCAAAACAATATGCAAATCTGTATTTAATAAAAATATCTAATTTCAGCAAATTTGTCAACTACCATCTATATTTCCGGTTTTTCATTAAACCGCTCATGCCAACGTTTATCAATCCTCACGTCGCTCTTCTTCGGGAATATTAACCACAAATAACGCCGGATGACCGTACGATTTTCCCTCACCCTGAAATTCACCATTCATGCAGAACACAAGAAATGAACCATCCTTCGAAATTTCAAAGGCATAGGTGCTGCCAGTCCAGTAACCGTACTTCTCAAAATAATACTTCCGGTACCAGCACAGGACTTTCCTCTTTCCTGTTTTGACATCGAACTGGATAATCGGCGAATTCTGCTCATAGGTCCAACCTACAGGAACATAGTAGATATAGCGGCCACTAGGGCTAAGGGCAAATTGAAGAACATCCCTTCCCCTGTCCCAGTTGAGCCCGACATACTCAACATACGGGCCATCGGGACTTTCCGGCTTGAACCTGAACATCGCTCCGTTCATGGCTGACCAGTAATAATAACCGTCCATCGCCGGTCGGTCGGTATGGGCGCGAAGAGTAGCAATGGTATGCGTGTAAGGATTTTCCGGTGGAGACACCTCATATCTTTCGAACCTGTTGTACTCCGGATCGAAACTCATCAATCGATACTTTTTCGTGTCATTGGAATCACATGTCCAGAACTTGCCGGTTTCATCGTCACAGATCTGTGATCTCACCCACCACTTCCA
>JABHYP010000611.1 GCA_018656855.1 Candidatus Latescibacterota bacterium
CATTCTTATCGAAAACCCCGCCGAACTGAATCTGGAGGAGCTTTCACAATATACGGATATTGGCGTTACTGCCGGGGCATCCACACCTAACTGGGTTTTAAAACAGGTTGTTGATAGTATCGCAGGATACACACCTCATGTGCATCGCAGCTTTTATGGGCTTCTTATGAGCCTTGCATATTTTGTGATCGAGGGAAATTTCGTTATATGCGCAGCGGCAGCGGCACTCACATATTCCATGTGCAAAATCATGTCTATTCCCCCTTATCCGCTTTTTCCTCTAATGACGTTCTTCTATCTGTTTCCATTGCATACGGTCAATAAGTATCTTGAAATCAACTGGAAACAGGTTTCATCATCACCGCTTGCTTCCCGCTTTCGTATGTACTGGAAAATATATCTCATTACCGGTTCTGTATTTTTTGTAATTTTGCTTGGCATTGCATGGTACTTAAGCATTTTAACATTTATTCTCGTTGTTCTCTCATATATCTTCGGTGGATTCTACAGCATTCATATCATTCCTGAAAAATGGAATATAGGATTTAAAAGCCTGCGTGATATTCCCGGCTCCAAAGATATTTTCATAGCGCTTGCCTGGACTTTTGCCGTTATCGTTCTTCCGTCTATCACCCTTATGAAATTTCCCGGTGTTGTTGCCATTACCGGCGGTGCATTTGTAATTATCCTCGTACTAAGCATGACATCACTCCTCGCTATCGGTGGAATCCAATCCGATAAGCTTATCGGGCAGGAAACTATTCCTGTGCTCATCGGCAGGAAAAATACTCTCGCGCTTCTTTATTCCGCAAATATTTCTCTTATGGCGGTAATCATTATACTCTCTATTCTAAATCCTGTGAACCGCAACACATTGATCCTGATCCTCCCGGTCATGTATATGATAACCTGCATAAAGTTTCTCAGCAAAAAGGGCCAGTTTTTTACCCTCTACCACCAGGTAATTCTGAATGCTGTGTTTTTCCTCACGGGGATTCTTGCGTTTCTGTTTCTCTGATAATTTCACTAAACATTCAAAGCGAGCTGAATAAGTCTTATTTCCTTTTAACTGAAGACGGTAAATTAATTGTTCTTGCCAATGCGGAAAATTCTTGTTTCATTCACTGTATGAATCAATAAACATACGAATAAAAAGGAGCCTGTAATGAAACGACTGATTGCGCAAGGATTAATCGCTTTTTGTGTCTGCACGGCTTTTTCCTGTCAGGCGGAAAAATCACCCGAAAAAGGTAACGCCGAAAAGATCATGAAGGTATCAAATGAACCGACCCTTGAAGGGAGCAAATCGCTTTTTGACGGCAGAACATTAAGCGGGTGGAGAAAGCTTACCGAGTACAGCGGGGATGACGGCAAGTGGGAAGTTATTGACGGTACGATTGCGGGAGACCAGTACCCCGAAGGGAAGGGAGGACTACTGGTTACCGAAGAGAAATACTCCGACTATGAGGTGCTGGCCGAGGTGAAAGCCGATTACCCGATTGACTCCGGGCTGTTTCTACGTGTCCAGCCCAATGTTCTCTCGTATCAGGTTACAATCGATTACCGTACCGATGGAGAAGTCGGCGCGATATACTCTCCGCTCGGCGGCGGATTTCTCAAGCATGCGCCTGAGGGGGTGAACCTGTGGAATAAGGATGAGTATAATACTGTCAGAGCGCGTATCGAAGGCCAGCCTCCCCGTATTCAGGTGTGGATCAACGGCACACAGACGGTAGATTATACAGACACTATGGCAGACGGGAAACACCGTGTTCCCGAAACCGGTTACTTTGGCATTCAGGTGCATCCCGGAGAAAGCTGGGGTTCGGGCAACAAGGTATATTTCAGAAAAATCATGCTCAAAGAGATTGATAAATGATTTCAAATTCCGGATTTTGTATTATGCTGCAAATTTTCGACCGGTGAAAAATAAAAATTACAGAGGAGGAGATACTCTATGGACATTGATCTTTCCGGCATGAAAGTCCTTGTCACCGGCGCAAGCGGTGGTATAGGAAAGACAATTGCACGCAGTCTTGCCGTTTCCGGCGCCACAGTTGCCGTTCATTACAACCGCAACGCTGAAAGCGCCAACGCGCTCGTTGATGAACTTGGTCATGGAGCACAATCGTTTCAGGCTGATCTGTCTGTGCCGGAAGAGTGCAGCCGTTTGTTTTTAGACGTCCTCTATAAATTCGACACTATTGACGTGCTTATCAACAACTCGGGTATCATAATCAGCTCTCCTCTCGACACTCCCGCGGACAGGTGGCTGGAGGACTGGAACAGAACATTAATGGTCAATATTACCGCCGTCGGCATCCTCTGCCGCGCCGCGATCAACCACTTTGTCAACAACGGCGGGGGAAGAATCATCAATATTGCCTCCCGCGCCGCTTTTCGGGGTGATACACCGGAGTTTCTCGCGTATGCTGCTTCAAAAGGCGGTATGGTATCACTATCCCGTACTATCGCCCGCGGCTACGGTAAGCAAAATATAAAATCCTTCATCGTGGCGCCGGGATTCGTCCGGACTGAGATGGCACAGCCGCACATCGATCAGTACGGTGAAAGTTTCGTTGTGGACGACCTCGCGCTCAACAATCTCACCGAACCCGGGGATGTCGCCCCCACGGTTGTCTTTCTCGCAAGCGGACTCATGGATCACGCTACCGGGTGCACGATTGATATTAACGCCGGAAGTTATGTACATTAGAATTAATATTATTTATGAAAACAGTAGTCGGGAGCAAAAATCCAAAATAATAAAAATAAAAAAGCGAGCAATAAATTCCTGTTCACCTTAGGAGGTACTCATGAATTCAATCAGAAAATCCACTCGCAGAACCATTCTTAAAACCGGTTTTACCGCTCTTGCCGCCTCTGCTATCTCGGCAAAGGATGCATTTGCCATGCCGAAAATACCAGGGGAAACACGTGTTATCCTCCTTGTAGGCGACTACTGGCACAGCGGAACGACGCAGGAATTTCACTGGCGCAGTGTTATGAAAAACAGCGGTATGACGCTCCTGTTCGCCCAGTCGAGCCAGTTCGTTACCGCTGAAGCGCTTGACAAAGCCGACCTGTTTATAGTTGCGCGGTACGCCGGCCCGGATACGCTCGGGTGGTCGCCCAATCCGATAATCGGCGACAGGCCGAGCGGGGCTCCCTGGATGACAGATGAACAGGAAAACGCCATAGTCGCAAACGTGAACCGCGGCATGGGGCTTCTTTCGATGCACTGTTCCATCTGGAATCCCGAGCGGAAGAAATACATGGAACTGCTCGGAGTGAGAGAGCCGAAAATGCATGGCCCCATACAGCATGTAAAGATTCATGATATTAACTCCAGCCACCCGATTACAAAAGGTATTAATAACTTTGACATCAGCCTTGACGAAAATTTTGGCGCGGAAATTGATGAAAGCAAGGTCACGCTTCTATACAAATCAACAGGCCAGCAGGACAACCGGCTCGACAATGCCGCATGGTGCCGTGATGTCGGTAAAGGCCGTGTGGCGGCGCTTCTGTTCGGACACACACCGGCGCCTTTCCATACGGCTGAGGTCAAGCAAATAATGTGGAATGCTTCTTACTGGGCGATGAAACGCGACATTCCCGATGGTGGATTTAAGGCGGGGTATTAGAGTTCATTGATAAGGTTTCTGGCTTGAAAAGAGTTAGCTAATAGCATCAAGGAGAGTAAGGATGTTTTTAATCTTTGGGTAAAAACATGGTTTAGTATAGTGAGGAAATAATTTTATCCTTTTAAGGTTAATATATGTTATGCTCAAACAATGCCGCCTAACGCTGGAATTTACCTGCCAAAAAGCGCCAGCTTTTTGGCAGGGTGCAGTGATTTGTTAGATTTCGGATCATGGTATCCACTCAACTTGCTCCGCTACCGCAAATGGTTCATCACCAAATTGACGATGATTTTTAACGCGGCCTGCGGATTTCGCATGTTGGTTTATGATGCGACATAGTTCCAGAACTTGTGATTTTGAACGAGCCGCTTTTTCGGGTGTAACCCACTGATCAAGTTTTCCACAAAAAGGAAAATCCGAAGAACGTTTCACTGCCGCTGCTGTTACTGGATAGTAGTCCGGCTTTCCGTGAGATATGAAATCACGAAACTGTTCTAAGCATGCGACCGTTTGATAAGGTTCGGTATTGCGATCGACTTGAAACTCAAGTTTCTCTTCGATTAATTTCAATTTACCCTTTATGCCCTGGTAAAGATTCGAGGTAAAGAAAGAACGTTCATTTGACCATTCTTGGGATGCGACAATATGTCCGACGAAATTCAGGTATGCCTCATAAGACAAGAAAGCAAATAACATTTGCGCCATATGAAAG
>JABHYP010000612.1 GCA_018656855.1 Candidatus Latescibacterota bacterium
ATACGATATGATGATACCAAATGTTTGGAATCAGAATTGGGGCGAACCTTTTTTTAAAGCGGGGAGTGCCGATTATGATCCCTTAAGAGATTATGAATCTGAGATGATGCCTGAAAAGGCTATATTTGGATCACCAATGTCAAAGTTGATTTGGGGAAGTATGAAATATTGCAAATATCGAATCAAACCTATTCCGGAAAAATACAGAAAATTGCAGCATTCCGATGTTGAAACATTAATGATAAACGGTAATATTGATTTTTCGACACCTGTAAGTAATGCAAAAAAACTTTTGCCATACTTAAAAAAAGGTAAATTAGTCATTCTCAGAGAAATGGGTCATACAAATGATGTGGCTTATTTACAACCGATGGCTTTTCAACATTTAGTTGAGACATATTATTTAACATCAGAAGTCGATGATTCAAAATATAAATACCAGTCAATAAATTTTAATCCGGGAAAAACTTTTCAGGATATGGCGAAAGAACTCTTAGGCAATAAAAAATAATTATCTGAGTAGCTGTAAATCAAGCTAATTGTTGAATTTTCCTTTATTTATTACAAATTTAAAGGTTCGTAAATCGTTCAATCTGCTCCACCATATGGAGAAAGATTTTATGACAGATACAAACGCAAAAAAACAGCTTCCCGGAATATTACGTTTATTGATTAAACTTTTTCAAATCATCCTGTATATACAGATTCAAATAATCTTCATACCTATTGCGATTATTGGACTAGTAGATGCAATTTACAAGGAAATGGTAAAAAGCAAGAGACTGGGTATCTCCTTCTCGGCAATTAAAGCGCTTCAATATAGGTGGTTAATGCATTATTTTAACACCAGACCGGATTCCCTTTCTGTTTCATTTACAAAAATATTTCCATGTGAATCACATTTTGGTATGTGGTCAATTATGGGAGCTCTTATCATTTCCCAGCGGATATTTGGTTTCACCACAAGGCTTGGAAAACTTGTTGAACCAGGTAAAGAGACCGGAGATTCCACTGCGGGTATTCGGGTGCTCATGTTTGACAGGATAATGGAAAAATATGTTGATGAAATGGAGCAGATTGTCCTTCCTGGAGCTGGCTTTGATCTGATAGCTTTGCACTTTACAAAAGGAAAAAATGTAAAGGTTTTTGAACTCGACCAGGTTAATACACTAAATGTTAAAGTTGAAACATTGAAAAAAGCAGGCATAAAGCATGATTGGATCACCTATATCCCGGTGGATTATTCAAACGAATCTTGGGTTGATAAACTCTTAGAAGCTGGTTTTGACAAAACAAAAAAGACTTTGTTCCTTTGGCAAAGCGTTTCTTTGTATTTAGGAGCTGATATTGTCAAAGAAACGCTTAGGAAAATGGCTGATTTGTGTGTAGACGGAAGTATCATCACTCAAGACTTTTATTCCAGAGCATTCGCATCAGGTGAATATTCAAAAATGGCGAAAAGATATTTGAGTATAATAGAAAAAATGGGAGAGCCTTCGAAATTTGGTATAGATATGTCAAATGATCCTAAAGCGGCAGTTGAATCATTCTTAAAAGAATGTGGATTAATAATGACAGAATATATTCAATTCGGAGAGAAGCTCGATATCGAACCGTTTTACTGTATTGTTGAGGCTGAAAAACTATAAGTTATATATGGCGGAAGTGTTTTTTCCAGTTCTTTTTCATTATTTTAAGTCAAAGGAATATTACCTAACTGACTTCTGGAGCCGACTACTACCGCCGCGGCTCAGAATCGTGTTATACGTATTAATTCATTTTTTTAATGTACAGTTGAATGGTTCGCAAAACGTTACGTTTGCTCCACCATTTAAAATAAGGACTTAGCTAAATTGGTTAAGTCTTTTTGCATATTGTTTGCAGATTATGTTTTATTAATTATCTTGATGAATAGTATTTCTTTTAGTTGGAGTCATTCATGAATTCAGTTATTTCGGAATATAATTTGGTTTCTTATATGCAATTATATGGATATTTATTCGTCGAATGAAAAAGTGGCTTAGAAAAAGTATTTTATCTGCTGTTACTGTTTCTTCTGTGCTTTATGGAACTAGTGACGTTTGGTCTGATGAGTTTAATAAGATAAATAAGCTAAGAGATTTAAAAGAAGCTTCATATCCTGAACTTGGATTAACAATATCTGGCATTAACCTTGGTTATTGGCATAAAAGAACCGGTCTTCGCCTGTCACATTATTATCTTAATGAAAATCGTAATGAAATAATGCTAAATCTTGGTTATAAGTTATCAGATAATGAAAAAACTCAAAAAAGTATAAACCTTTTAGCAGGAAGAATTGTTGGAAGCGATCCTGGCGCTGATTATGATTATGCATATGTTGGAATTGCATATGCTCTGAATTTTTCTATCCTTGGATACCGAGGATTTTTGTTGGAATTAGGAATGGCAAAAGTCTTACAAGATAATTTGGGTAATTTAGCAGATGATCTATTTGTTCCATGCGCCAATATAGGTTATATCTATCGGTTTACTCCGAAAGAGAAGAAATAGAACAAAAGCTATAACTTCCAAAGGAAAACTACCATAAAGAAAATACTCGTTAAATTTCCTGAGTAATATCATATTTAAAAATGACTAAAAGGGGAAAATGGTATGACAATAGATTCTAAGAAACAATTGAATTTGTCCCTAAAAAAAGACTGTTTATTATTCAATACTTTAGCTAAATAGTAAATAGAGATTTAAATGTTTAATATTCGAATAGGTAATTTAATGGTTCGCAAATCGTTACGTTAGCTCCAGCATTATTATGGTCTTTACTTTTTAGTAAAACAATCGATATTATTGATATTGTTTTAAGTAATTTAGATTTCTATTGATAGACTTGAAAATGAGGGGACGATTATGAAACCATTTATTATTGTTTCTTTGATTGTATTCTTTTCCTGTTCATCATTCGTATCTGCACAATCACATCCGGATTATTACCCATTGAAAATAAGTTCAGAGTGGAAATTGAGCGGCTATGGGACAACTCCGACAATTACCGATAAAATACTAGGGATAGAGAAAATTAACAATATACAGTATGCAAGAATTGAAAGAACAAATGGTGAGCAGGAAGTTATTTTCTATGCCCGCTGTGAAGAGAACCGAGTCTACAAGCTTGAACCACCTCAAAAAGAAGAACTTATATTTGATTTTAATACCGAGATAAACCAGTCATGGATTACATCAATTAATTATGATGATGGTACAAAAGGAAAGAGAACGGGCAGGATTATTGGAAAGGACATGACTGTTAAAGTACCTGCAGGCGTATTTGATGGATGTATCGTTTATGATATTACAGATACAAGAAAGACAGAAGATGGAATACAAGCCGTATCATATACTTATTGGTTAGCTCCTGAAATCGGTGTTGTTAAAATATCAGTTAATGTCTATCATAATTCTCTTGCGCCGGGTGATATGTGGGTTAACGATTTAAGTAGTTATTATATTCCTGTTGAATAATAGTTGATTCCATAATGATTACTTAACAATAACAATCCGGATAGTTCGCAAAACGTTACGTTTGCTCCGGAAATGCAAAATAAATATCGATTATTCGTAATATTTCCTCAGGGGAAAATCCATGTCCAAGCCAAGCAGAGAACGGGTGGCGAGTTGGATCATACAATTAATTGGCATATTTGTTCTCTTTGCGATGGGTATATTTAGTAGGTATGATCACATACGTGTTAATTTTGTGTATTGTATTCTTGGGTTTGTAATTATTGGATGGGGGCGGGCTGTATATATGCCGGAAGTCAAGCTTATGAAAACCTGTCCCTTCTGCCGGAAGCGGATCAAGAAGACCAATAAAGTGTGTCCGCACTGTCAGCGTGACCTCCAGGAGTCATTACGGTTTCCTGGAGTCTGAATTCTCTCCCGCCTCATCACTATTTTACAGGGCGGTTTCAATTGAAATTCGAATGGTTCGCAAATCGTTTACTTTGCTCCACCATTGATTTTGAAGAACTTAGCTTTTCCTGGTTAAGTTTTTTTGTTGTGGGTTTGGATAGTTTGTGAGAAAACAATAAATTTCTTTTTTATATTTATATTTAGTATTAGATTTTATTCAGAAGGATACCGTTTTGAGTGAATTTTAGATTGTTTAGTATTGAAAGTTAATTATAAGTTATCTGGAATTGGAAGGTAATATGATTAAAAGCGAGAATAATAAAAGCCTTCTTTTCGGTGCTCCAGGAATATTCATACAATTAGCTGGTTCTCAGTTTTTACATAATGAGTTGATAATTTTTATAGGCACAATACTTTTTGTTGCTGGCGTGGTGTTTTATGCGAGATCGAAAGGACGGCATCCACTTTGGGGGATACTGGGAGCCTGGAGTTTTATCGGTGTTATTATCATAGCGCTTTTAAAAGATAAATCCGTTTGCAATGAATCCAGCTAACTGTCACCAGTTGCTGGTAATAATTTACTGATAAACCTTATGTCGGATTGTATAACTTAATTTTTTATAGTTCGCAAAACGTTACGTTAGCTCCAGCAACTATTTAAGAACTTGCTAAATATAGTAAGTACTTTTTATGCAAATATTAATTGACATTATTAATATTAACATTAAATTTGCACTCAATTATTTTTGTTCATTAATTTATTAAAAAAACTACATTTCTCTCTGTATGAGGTGTCGAAAATATGAAAAATAAAGTGGTTCTATTTATTACATTGGCAAATTTGCTATTATTTAATTGTATTTTGAATGAAAAAGATGATAATAAAGGTGATCTATCAATTGCGGAAAATTATTTGCCTTCCCCTATTTCAGGTGCGGTTTTCAAATGGTACTCAGAAACGTATAATTATATTACAAGCATAAGTGATACGATAACTTTTACAGAAACTATTTCTAGCCCTGAAACTATCAACGGTCATGATTATTATACGATAGTAAAATCTAATAACTCAGAGACGATGAGATTCTGTGTAGAAACAAACAACATTTATTTTCTTGTTGAAGAAAATATGTTTCCTATCATTGGTTCCAATCCCGATACGCCTTTCGGATATAATTCAAAATTCTTTGATTTTTCAGCATCTCAAGGCGATAAATATGATATACTCGATTGGGGAACAACTAATGATGAATTTATTATTAATTACAATTTCAAAGGTGAGTTTTTAGGTTATGAGACTGTCCAAACACAGCTTGCCGATTTCCACGATTGTTCTAAATTCCAAATTCAGTATAATACCAAATTCACACCTAATGAAAGTGGCGAAGTGGTTAATTACTCCCGGATAGAAACTCATTGGTTTGCCCCCAATACCGGTACGGTTAAGCGTGTTATAGAAAATTTTAATAATGGTAATTTATTAGACACCACAAATGAAAAATTGCTTGAGAACATTGAATATTTAGATAAAATATGATATATAAATGAAACAAATCATGGATTGGAGTACATGTTTAATCAAAGTTCATTTGGATATTTTTTCTTTGTACAGTAAGCTAGCTTAATGGTTCGCAAAACGTTACGTTTGCTCCACCATATTCTTTATTAAATATTTAATAAAGAAAATAAATGGAAGATACTTTGAGAACTCGTTTAAAAAAGCTTCGGAAAAATGAATATGCTCGTGAGAGGGATAGTCATAAAGTAAATGATAGAATTTATATGGTAATAGTCTGTGCGGTTTTTGATAACTTATTATTCTATTTATTTATTTTTGTATTAGTTGCTTACTGTGGATTAACTTTAGGTGGAAAACCGAGAAGCATGAAACAACAATCCACAATAATTGAAACAAATATTATGATACATTCATCACTGAAGAAAGTATTACCTCCTTATATATTGGATGAAGAAAACAACAATGCTAAAATAATGAAGTAAAGGAAGAAACAAAATGATTTTAAAGTACTACCGACACATAGTTATGTACATACTTATATGTATAATATGGATAATGGGCGGTTATACCTGTTTTGCCGCAGAACCTATCGAATCCATTAATCTCCGGAACAATATCGAGAAGTACAGTTCAATGCCGCTTCCTGCTTCGCTCGAAAAAATGAGGGGAATTCATCCACGGATTTTTCTAAACGAAAAGAGAATAGCTGAACTACGCAAGCTAATTAAGACTACACATGCTCCATACTGGGATAATATTCTTGCGCAGGCAGATCGTGCTGTCAAAAATGGTCCGCCGGCTTACCGTGGATACGAAAGAAGTGGAAGCGGCGGACAACATTATCAGGGAAGCGTTGGTGAAACACTGCCGTTGTTGGCGATGGCCTATTTAATGACGGAAGAACGGCGGTATCTCGACAGTGTACGCGAATGGGCGCTTATGTCTTGTTCGTACAATACATGGGGCCTGGGGTGGAAG
>JABHYP010000613.1 GCA_018656855.1 Candidatus Latescibacterota bacterium
ATTACCCGAATCCCTATATCCAGAAGGGTATCGACCTTGTCTGCTACAGCGGAGGGAAGTGTCTGAGAGGACCACAGTCTGCCGGCGTGCTTCTTGGGCGAAAAGACCTCTGCAAGGCGGCATTCCAGAACAGTTCTCCGCATGGCGGAATAGGCCGTACCATGAAGGTCGGCAAAGAAGAAATCATGGGCGCTCTGGCAGCCCTCGATCTCTGGGTTAACGGCCGTAACCATGAAGCCGAATACACGGAATTTGAGCGAAAAATGAACTACATCAAGGATGGCCTTTCAGGTATTTCAGGAGTGACCGCAGAGGTTATTCAGCCGACAATGCTTTCAAACGTTGCCCCGAGTCTTCATGTTACCTGGGAACAGGCTGCGGTGAAAATTTCACCCGCGGATGCTCATGACCAGCTGCTCACCGGCGAACCGCGCATCAAGATGTCAACCATGGGGAACGGATTGAGTATAATGTCCTATATGATGGAAGAGGGCGATGAAATACCTGTAGTTAGAAGACTTAAAGAGGTTCTTTCCTGAGTGGTATAAAAAATAATGTTACTTGTAAATCTGCTGCAATCGTCTGAACCGCTCTGGAATATGAATTTTTTTAAAAATATTTAATCCAAGAACAAGGGGCTGTAGATATTCTGACAGCCCCTTTGCATCTAAGGAATATTAACTATTCCTGGAGCCATAAAGAAAAATAAAAAAAGACATATATTATTAACATAAGTCTTTATTATAACTATATATATTTGGGGTGGAAGATGGGACTTGAACCCACGGCCTCCAGGGCCACAACCTGGCGCTCTAACCTGCTGAGCTACATCCACCATCCAATATTATTATCATAATAATATATGGAAAAAGAAGCTGAAAGTCAATATATCGAGTTCTTCGAGTTTCGATTCTACTCGTTTTCTTCGACTTCTTTCCACAAATCGAGCTGAAGCCAGCGTTCGAGAGTAATTTTCAGATCTTCACCGAGGAGGCCTACGTTCAGAGCGGCGGCAAGTATTTCAATCGTATTTCCAGGTTTGCTACCCGTTTTGAGGCTTTCGATAGTATTCTGGATCTCATTTTTAAATTCATGGACAGTGAGATCCTCAATTTCGGCTATTCTGTCCCTTTCGCTCATCGGGATTATCCTTTCCAAATATAACTTCTCTACTAATTTACATACTTTACCTAAACGTGGCAACTACATTTCGTAAGTTTGCACAATTGAGCCGGCAATAATGTAGAAGAAAGGATCGTTAGCGAATTCCATTTAAATAAACAAGTTAAAATTAAATATTTATTTGCATTTACACTTCTGAAAAAGTATTTTTAGCTAATAAATTATAATATCTAAGGAGGCTACATGAAAGCAGTTATTCTTGCTGCCGGCAAAGGAACCAGAATGAAAGAATTAACAAAAACAATACCGAAGCCGATGGTGAATATTAATGACAAACCGATGCTTGAATATGTAATAAGGTCTATTCATAACTTGGGAATAAAAGATTTTGGAATTGTTGTAGGTTACAAACAGTCTATTGTTCAGGAATATTTTAAGGACGGCTCTCTTTTTGATGTATCCATTACATATATCGAACAAAAAGAACAAAACGGCACAGGCGATGCCTTGCATCTCGCAAAATATTTTACTTCAGACGAGCCTTTCTTCTTCTCTTTCGGAGATGTATTAACTTCTGAAGAAAATTATACTGGGATGCTTGAATATTACAAAAAAGCATCGTGTGATTTTTTGCTTGGATTAAATAGAGTTGATGACCCATACCGAGGCGCTGCAGTTTACCTCGACGATGACAATAACATAGTTCGTATGATTGAAAAACCGCCAAAAGGAAAATCTACCACAAATTTAAACAATGCCGGTATTATGGTACTCAGTAACGAAATATTTGATTATACTGCACGACTTAAACCTTCACCGAGGGGCGAATATGAACTCACTGATGTTTTCGGTATGCTCAAAGATGACGAGCGAAACCTGAAGGGATATCCTCTTTCGGGATACTGGAAAGATATCGGAACACCTGAGGATCTAAAATCAATAAACGAACTACTTGCATAGGAATATGTTATTCATAACACTCAAAGTATTTTGTACTTAATAGAACTTTAATAAACTTTCCATAATGCCGTTATTAATATAATGCATAAGAGATAAATGATAATGTATCAGTCACGTACTGACAATGAAATAATAAAAGATTTTGTCGGGTGCTTTAAGACACAGCCGACTGTTCTCATCAAAGCTCCCGGAAGAGTTAACCTTATCGGAGAGCATACGGACTACAACGGATTTCCGGTCTTACCGGTATCCATCCCATTTGTTATAACCGTGGCGGCATCTCCCCGGCCGGATAAAAATATTCATATTAATAATTCGAATACGCAGTATAAAAGCAAATCATTTGAACTTTCACAAAACATTCCTCATTCCCCTACCGGCGAATGGTCTAATTATGTTAAAGCAGCGGCTTCAGCTCTCGCCTCACACCCTGATTTTAAGTTACATGGCATGAATGCCTTCTTTAATGGGGATATTCCTGCTTCAGCGGGATTATCTTCCTCCTCCGCTCTGGTTATTGCTTCTGCGCTGTCAATCCTTGCCACAAATTCGCGTAAAATGGATTTTCTTGAACTGGCGGAAATGATGGCATTCGGCGAACACTATGTTGGCACACAGGGCGGGGGCATGGATCAGGCAATTTGTCTCTTTGGCAAAGAAGGATACGCGGTAAAGATAAACTTTTTTCCTTTACGCTGTTCATACGTGAAATTTCCTGAAAATCATTCCATTGTTGTTGCTCATTCGCTGGTACGAGCAGCTAAAACTGAAGATGCTCTTTTTCTCTACAATCTTCGCCCGGCGGAATGCCGCCTCGCAACTGCACTTATAAACGCTATTTATAATCCCGAACCACAACTTAATCGCCTCGGTAATTTGATTGATTATGACTTTTTTAAAAGTTATAACAATCATGAACAATTCATTGACAACACCTTTCTGCAAAAATCGTATTTTTTATCCGATATCGCACAGATTCTCGGAAATAGTGCTGAATCCGTAGTACAAAAATATTTACTGACCAGAGATGGCGTTCCTATGCCTGTTCCGAAAGATGGATTTAAAATTCCTCAAAGAACATTACATGTACTCACAGAAGCTGATCGTGTGGAAAAAAGCTGTAAGGTACTTGAGAAAAATGATTCGACAGCCTTCGGGAAACTTATGAATGCTTCGCACAACAGTTGTGATGAAGATTATAGTATATCGACTCCTGAACTTAACGAACTTGTTAAGATTATGCGTGCAAGCGGTGCACCGGGAGCTCGATTGACCGGCGCTGGCTTTGGCGGATGCGCAATCGGGCTTGTCCGTGACAATGATGTTAAAAAGGTTATTGATAGTGTTCGGAAATTATACTACAATATATACATTGCTAATAAACGCCCTGAACTACTCGGTACCAGCGATTCTCATAGTAAACTAGTATTTTCCGTTAAACCAGCCCGGGGCGCTCTTATAAAACAGCTATAACAGGACAACCGCATGGGATCCGGTCTTAATAATATCAATATAGTTTTTATAGTGAATGATATGGATGTGCTTGAAACTCTATGTAAATACATTCAAAGGATGGGATTTGCTATTACAGATGCCTCAAAACCGGAAGACTTTCTTCAAGACTTCAACACAATTTCTGTACCGATCAAAAGAATTTCAAGTACCGGAACAAAAAAAGATTTACATCTTGAACTTTTCAACATGCTTCGAGCAATTTCGTCAGGAGCAAATAGTGTTCTTTTAGCTTTGCAGGATCTTTCACTAATGAAAATATGCAGGAATTCTCAACATAATTCTATAGAAAACCACCCTACCCTGAGCGAAGTAGAAA
>JABHYP010000614.1 GCA_018656855.1 Candidatus Latescibacterota bacterium
CCCCAGATAGAGCCATAGACAGAGAACAAATAACTGCTATCGATTGGAAAGGTTTCAACACAATTTGAGCCACTAATCATCATTATCCGCTTGTCATCTCGGTATTGCTCTAAAAGTTCCTTACAGAAAAGGAAAAAGGATTCTGCGGGCAAGCAGTCGTCTTCAAGAATAATTCCTTCCTCAACGTGAGAGAAAAACCATTCAATGCCGCTGGCAGGTGCCCGCTTACATCCCAAGTTGTCGTCTCGATAAAGGCGCTTCACATCACAGTCCCAATCGATCTGGGAAAGTGACTCACGAACTATGCAACATTTCTCTCGATCTTCCCTCGACTTTGCGCGAGGCCCGTCCGCTGCGATAAACAGTTTCTTGGGTTTTACTTTACAAATTTGCTCAAAAACCCGTTTCGTCGGCTCCGGCCGATTAAAAACCAAGAAAAGAACAGGGGGAGTAAAAACATCCATCAGAATTAATCTCCTTCCTTACATATATTTTAAAATCCTAGCGTTTTCACAATTTCCAAATTCCCGGGAACAAAACACGCAGCCAGAGTTTCATCGCATACAACGGCCAGCGCCACCCTGCATGCCGTTTGGCGAACTCGATCCACTCACCGGGTGGAAGTCCTTTGGGGTCACGCAGATTTTTCAGGCGTTCTCGTAGCGGTGTTTCTGGATTTGTCCAATCGGGTCGCGGGTTTTGGCGACATTCCCCAACGTATCCGGCCGCTATCCAACATGAAAAACCGTCCCTGCAGGCGCGAAGGCCGTAGTCGGTGTCCCCGATGGCGTGAGTAAATCTGCCGCTGAGATTGCCTGTGACGCGCGCTACCGCCTTCGAAATCAAAACGCAATTGCCATTCATCGTATCGCAACATTGAGGTTTATCGGACGGCTCAATAAGTCGGAATCCGAGTGTCTTGTCAATGCGTTGAACACCACCATAAGTCTGTTTACCGGTATCCGGATCGCACGTCGAGCCGACTACGATTCCATCTTGTCCATGGCTTTCCCGAACCGTAACAGCAGTATCAAGCATTGTTCGAAGCGCGTTGTCGAAAAGCAGTGTGTCGTCATTGAGCCATAGATAATAATCGTAGTTTTCTTTCATGGCCTCGGCCCAGGCAAAACGCATGCCGCCACACCAATAGAGATTACCGTCTCCCTGCAAGACGCGCACGCCGGGAAACGCCTCGCGTACGGCATCGCCCGTGCCGTCCGTGCAGCCGTCATCCACCAAATACGTGTTGACCTCGACACCCTCCATACCTGTCTGGGAATAAAGCGCCTTGAGACAAGCCAGCGTTGTCTCCTTGCGATTGTGGCAAGTCAAGAGCGTTGCGACGAGAATCTTTTCCATATCTCAAATCCTTTTATCAAACGGTTATGCGCCTTCCTTCAACGATCACGGAGCCTGCGGTACGATCCTCGATTTCGATGTTCCCAATGTCCTCTATGTCACTTTCAAAAGGTCCTCTGCTTTCGGCGCTAAAACCAATGTCCCGTAAGATCGCCAACAACGTTTCGGTATCATACATGCATTGATGAGGGAATGAAAACATATTACTAATAAAACGGCGAATCATCCCTTTCCCGGAAAGTGACGGTGCGCAAAGAAGATTTTGACAAAATTCATCTGCACGCATTTTCCCATTTATATAATTCTCAACAAAGTTTTTTAAATCTGGTACAACAATCCTAATAATTCCATTTGGTTGAAGCACTCGAAAGCATTCCTCTAAAAAGACTCGCCCATCACTACGTGTAAAGTGCTCTAAAGTGTGGGATGAATATACTACATCTATACTTCCATCTGAAAAGGGAATTTTCTACGTAAGTCGTGGATAACTATACGATTATCCCATTCCATCTTAAAAAAATGTAACCTTTTGTTAAGATATTCTAATAAAGGTATTTTTCGCATCTGGGCGCCGAGAGCGTAATCCACATTAATCCAGCCATTAACAACGTGGTGACCACAGCCTAAATTCAACATTTTCATACTTTACCTCAGTTTTATACAAACAATCACTTGAAGAATTCAATACGATTCTGCTAATCGCTTTACCAGTGTTTTTCTGGTTAAAAAGTGCCGTGATATGTAAAGTTTTTTAAATGGCCCCATAAAAGCTAGACCGAGGAATAGAGGAAATCCTAAAAAAGCTTCTCCTTGCAATACCAGACAAATAATCAGCACCGCCACCAAACTTACTTGTAGATTTCGTTCTGTGTGATACATCATTCCTCTAAAAACAAAAAACAGCCAAAGCAACATTCCTGTTATACCAAACTTAGCAGTAAAGTCTGACATACCATTCCCCATGCCATCATCTACTTGCATCCAGGGGTCAAGAGCATGTCGGGTAACGGAATGTAATCCCCAGCCCGTCAATGGGCGCTCTTGAATGTATTTCCAATCGAACACAAGGCTGCCCACTCGCCCTTTGTACCACCCTGCTCTATTTTGGTACTGTGCCTGTTCCATCTGTCCTTCAATTTTCTCTCCAAGAAATGGCAGTGTTCTATAAGCATACAAACCCCCAACTACCAAAAGAGGTAAGATTATAACAAGTCCAACAGCAAGGCGAAACATCATTCGAGAACGTTGCCGGGCTTGCCAGTTATAATGCAAAAGGGGAATCAAAGCAAGCGCAATGTATCCGGTTGTGGAGAGGGTCGAGAGCACGGCGGAACAGAGAATTAAAAGGTAGCGAATATATTGCTTGCGAGGCATGTCATTCTTGACAAAAGCAAGGAAGATTAGGGCAAGAATCAGGTAACCCTGAAAAGCTCCCGGTTCCCAGAACATTCCTGAATTACGAAAGAATGAGTTTTCAAATAACACAAAGGTGTGAAAAATGAGGGGGTATCTATAACCTGAACCTGAACTGGCTGTTCCAAGTGAAGTGGCAATTTGGATAATTTTGCTATCCAAGTTTATACCTGAATAATAAAATAGAAGGTAGGAAAAATAAAAAACAAAACTGAGTATAGCCAAACCAACCATAACTTTAACATAAACTTTAGGGAAATTTTTAACGAGTCGCATCATTGCATATCCGATAAATAGCCGTGTAAAAAAACCTGCTATAGTAACAAATGGATAAAACGAGAAACTTATGCATTGAATCAGCAGAATGGACAGGTAAATCAAAGCTATGTACATAAAAGCTGGTGTA
>JABHYP010000615.1 GCA_018656855.1 Candidatus Latescibacterota bacterium
CCGCACCGAGTTGTAGGTGAAATGTTTCATGAAGAAATGCATCATGTTGGTGTGCGGCAGGTAAGCCAAAAACAAACCGATCAGGATGATATGGGGAACAATGATTCCATCCGGGCTGCCCGAATCCCCAAAAGTAATCAATCCCTTTACAAATTCACGTGCCGCTGAGAAGGTTGAATCGGCAAAGGCCCAGGCGCATATTCCCGTTATGAAAATACCGAGGACCAACACGATATTGAAATATTCGATTCGTCTGGTATATGGCTTCATGTTGCTGTCGACAAGTTTGCGTACCAGAAGGGCAAGGCAACCTGCCGCACCAGCCACCAGAGCCGTAATTCCCGTTACCAGAGTAAGATAGTAAATCAGTTTTCCCCAGGTACTGGCTGATTCTCCTGATACCACCACATCACCCAGTATCATCAAAGAGCCCACAATCAGAAGAAAAAAGAATCCCACGAATAGAAATATACCCATATGGAATGGGTATACAATGTACCATAAGCTTCTATTCTTTTCATAATATTCACGGAAGCAGAGAATCTCCTGCCCCATGAATTTGATCTCTCCCAGGACATTTTTCTCTTCTTCAGGTTTTGTCCACCATTCCGACTCTTCAAGATAAGAACCACCCCATGGGCGCTTGGTTTCGCCGGCGATGGGATAGAGTTCCCATCTCAAGTGAATAGGCATTTTTGAATACTTAATAAATTTGGACACAAACCCCACTATGAAAACCAATGCCAAAACGTATGTTGTTATTTGTAAAATATTTTCCATCTATAAATCCCACCATATATCCATTCATTACCATTGCTATATGTGCTAATTCAAACTAACTCTCATCCACTTATGGATAAAGAAAACTGGGTTTTATGGCATCTCTGGGCAATCCGGCGATCTTGCAAACGCCTTCAGCTAATCCGTTGGGGAACATTTTCTTCATTTGCCTGAGGCTAAAACTTGTCTCCCGCGATAGTTTGCGGACTGGCGGGACGATCCCGAATTCAAGGTAGTACTGCCTCATGTGTACAATCACCTTCCATTGGTCATCCGTTAGTTTGCCCAAACTCTGTTCTTTTGCCAGAGTTTCAGCAACATCCGGGGTCCATGTCGAGGGTTCCGTCATGTATCCTCTTTCGTCTACTTTCGGTGTTGGAGCAGGTTGTTCTTGCAGCGTTTTCATCACACTTCCCTCCTTCCGTCCTAAGTTATGTACCATATTATACATCAATACTATTACTTAAGTCAAGTATTTATAATATATCATATATATTTGTATATTAGTATTATGTATAGTAATATGTATATATAGTATGTACGTGTATTGTTATACTAGGTTACATTACTATATGATAAGAGGTGGAAGTGGTATAAAAGCATTTAGGTGATAGATGGAACGGAGAAAGGCTTATTCTTTAACAACAATAGATGGGGGATGCCGGTGGGCTGGAGAGGTGAAGGAAGGGTTTTGAAGTTTACTCAGACACGGGTGTTCCACATTGTGCTTGGTTGTGGTGCAGTTGACAACCATCGCACAGGTCTTCATCGCTGGAAACCAGACAGTAGGTCCCATCTTCTTTCCAGCATGGCTTGGCACAACCGGCGCTCTGAGTCTGGCGCATACAACCTGGACATTCTTGCATATTCCAGCAAGGATATAGCTGCAGGTAATGACGAATTGCGGTAAGATTTAACCCTTCGCTTGTCAGCTTACGAATGAAACGCAACCGTCTTAGGTCCTCTTCCGAATAGAATCGTTTCCCACTTCGCCGTTGTGGAGGCCCGACAACACCACCCTTTTCCCATTGGCGAATGGTTTCGGGATGCACATCCAATATTTCTGACACAACCCCGATAGGGTAAACCGGTCTGTCTGACATGAATACTCAGGTCTCCTTGAGGCAATTCTAATGACAAATATAAATGATGTCAACTATATCTCTTCAGTATAGGCTTTTAGCTTACATGGCATTAGCTGCTCGCTTGGAAGTGGTTTTGGAGTGGGCAAATTTGAGACTTTCGGTAGATATGGACACAACCATCCCCATTTCGGAGCATGAAGCCATTTTTGCTAACATTTTGCTAACGAACTTATTGCTACTTGCCAATACCAGATGACACCATAAGGTACAAATGGAGTTTGAAAGAACAGACAGGTTGATCATAAACACTACTGGTTGTTCCTCGATGGCACATCGGGCTTGTTTCTTTTAATCCGGTGGCAATATTTAACTAATACACAGGAAATATCTATCTCCTGCATGAAGACTTTGGCTGTTACAACAAAAGGTATCCTCGTTTTGGAGCGAATATATTTAACGCACCACCCCTCAGCCGAAACGGATTGATAGTCCGTTTCACATGGTTAGCGCGCCGTGTTCAGCACGCTGACGTTGATAATACAGCACAAAAATTTAATAATTTTATAAAAAAGTCGGGGAGTAGCGCAGCCTGGTAGCGCGCTGTGTTCGGGACGACGACGTTGATATTACAGCACAAAAATTTAATAATTTAATAAAAATTCGGGGAGTAGCGCAGCCTGGTTAGCGCGCCGTCTTCGGGAGGCGGAGGTCGGAGGTTCGAATCCTCTCTCCCCGACCAAACCTTCTCAATAATATTCATTCACCCCTTTTTCCCCTTCTCATTTATAAGCACATTTGTTATTAAATCGAAAATCAGCCCACATCTCTTTAAATGGACTAATTTCAACTTCTTGAAATTGCTTATCCTTCCACTTCTTTAGCTTGACTCATTTATGTAGATTGGATAGGATAAGGACGCTCTATGCAAAAGCAAAACTTTGCGGATTAGATTGTATAAATGGCATTCCCGCAAAAAGGTTGGAATGGTCCCATACTGAATTTATGTCTGAGCCGGATAAGAATCAAAATGTCGTGTTTGTTGGATCGTTAGACCAGTCAGAATCGCGAGTATCACGGCAACAGAAGTTAAGACCAGAACGCCTCCCGGGCCGTTTTCCATGAAATAAGCCCGAATCCTCCCGAAATTGATGCCAATCGCCATCAGGATGATACTGTTTCTCACCCTTGCAAGCCCACGAATTCTCAACTTTACATTGTGCATTTTCCGTTTGAACTGACTGATCGTTCCCTCTATTGCCGGTCTCAGACGACATTTGCGTCGATATTCCTCTTTATTCAGTTGTTGCCGCCTTTGGGCCAGCAAGACCTGCCGGTCAGTAAAGGGGAGACTGTAAAACCGCTTTCCGCCTCGAACCGGGCACTCCTCGAGCCGATGACAATTACCGCATACCTCGGTAGCAAAGTGGGCAATATGGCGACCAGCTTCACCTTTGTCGATTTGTTCATAGGGAGAATTACCCTCCGGGCAGGAAACGAGCGAGTTGCCTTCAAAACGAAATTCAGTCAGCGAGAGCTTGTCCGTCGATTCCTTCCGACCCTTCACTTCGGTGGGGATGATGATTACCTTCTCCTTTTTACATACCCTCTCTGAGTTCTCCCCCGTATAGTTGGCATCAGTGATCATCTCCGTAACACCGGTTCTTTCCTTGATTCCAGGCAACCTTTCTGCCAGAAACTCATCATCGGACGTTACATTCTGTTCAACACAGATATCCGTCAGCAACTGCACCGGGTTTTCCGGCGCACAGGTTTCCGTCACATTGAACATATGCCCCTTATGGTTCCCTCCGGCTTTGCG
>JABHYP010000616.1 GCA_018656855.1 Candidatus Latescibacterota bacterium
CCCCAGATAAATGTATGGTAAAATGCCGAGAACCTGGGCAATCCAGGGTGTTACGCCGATCGGCCTAAGAACAACCGCATCCTGAATTGCGCCTAACGGACAGACAGCGGCACAGAACGTGCGGCCGAAAAATAATGTAAAAACCAGCGGCAAAGCAAAAAATGCAATTGCAGTCAACGGAATGGCATAACCGGAATTAAAAAGTGCAAGGCTTACATTTTGAACCGATCCGACCGGACAAATACAACCCTTTCGAAAAAAACCGAAATAGATGAGGCTGAAAATCATCAATAAAAACATCTTTTTGCGTGAACGAAGTTTCAGAGCGAAATAAGAGGCTATAGAAAGTGCGGCAATTAAAACAAATAAATCGAAATATTCAATAAATTGAGACTGCGGCTCCGGAGTCTGTAAAATTGACCGAGTATAATCTGACTCGAAATCGGGTTTTGGAAAACGTTCCACTACCTGTGCGAATACCAGCGATTGATAAAAAAATATAAAAATGAGCGAAATTACATACTTTTTTACGTGAACCAACGATATATCCTGATAATTATAATTTCTCGACAAGTTTTACTCCTTCATCACCTCTTAAAATATAAGGAGTGCTGGCCGGCACCCGCCGATAAGCCTGTGAAGGACAAGATTTGGCAATCGAACATTCATTACAGTTCACACACCGGTCATGCTGAACCTGAAGGTATAATGAACCATTTCCGAATGACCCGCAGCCTTTTACACATTTACCACAGCCGATGCATAATTTTTCATCTATTGTATATTCAAAATATGGATCTTCGATAAATGTTCTCTTAATAGCTCCTGTTGGACACAGTTGACTTTCAGCTCCCGTGTCACGGGATGTTGCTCCGGGTTCCAAATACCCGCTGCATAAATCACAATAGCCGCACATAGAGTAAGAATGAACACATTTTACAGCAGATAAAGGCAACACACAATTGGTCGAACATTTTTCGCATTGGATACAGATATTTGGATCAAGCTGCCAGACCATTTCTTCAGAGGAAGAATTTTTTATGAGCATTCCTGCAACACCGCCAATTGTGAGTCCGGCTATTGTATTCAGACTTAAACGCATAATATCGCGTCGATTAACCTGATTTTTCGATTCTTCTGCTGCCATATTTGCCCTTACTGTTTAGAAGAAGTATTCTGTTTTGATTCCACTGCTTTCGGATCAGTGCAATCAGTACGTTCTGAGCAATCTCTACAAGGCAAATCAATTGCACAAAAATTTTCATCATCTGAATAATGAATTTCACGCCATCCTAATAATCCACTGACAAATACAATTCCGCCGAGGAAAAAAGTTCGCAGTCCACTTTTCAGGAATCCTCTTCTCCCGTCACTTTTTTCAGAATTATTCTTCATTTTCTTCATACTCCGGGATTGTTTTTCTCAAAAATCCTTACAGCATTTTTCATCGGATCTAAAACATAAATTCTTCCATTTGAATCTTTTGCAACGTCGAGACCTTCAGTTCCCTCTATAAACTGGTCCGGCCCGGCGACTACAGATTCAAGATTTCCCAATCTGTTATAAACTTTAATTCTTGGGATACCCTTTTCGCTGGTTATAAATTTCCCATCATCTAAAATTGTAATATGACTTGGATTGCAGCAGCCGCAAAAACCCTCGATTCCCATCGAGTACACACCCCAAGAGGTTCGCAGGTCGCCATCCTGTGTATAATTCTCAAGCGAATGACGGCCCGGGTTCACAACCCAGAGAAAACCATCGGGATCGATACTCACATCGAAAAAACGGCTGGGAACGATACATCCGGGAATATCCTTCGATTCATTTTTTTCGCCGATTTTCAATAACACATTTCCGCTTTTATCATACTTCCAGACGAAACGATTACCGGCATCGGCGACAAAAACATTGTCACCTGAAACAGTGATCGAGGTTAAAAGCGCAGTATCACCCAAAGATTCCCAATGGGCTTTTTTAGCGCCGTCACGGTCATACAACTCAATGTGATCGTCCATGCCGAGATACAGGTCGCCATTCAAATCCACCGCAAGGCAAAAAGCAGTTTCGCCCGTTGAAATAGTTGTTTGAGCCTGTCCATCGTTATCCATGATTAATACGGATGCATCGCCGGTAACGTACATTGTATTGTCGAAACCGACAGCAATACCCGACACCTGTTGAAAGCAGAGGGGGATTTGGTTAATTTCCGAATACTGCAGCAGTCCGGCATCAACTTTTTTGAAATGTTCGATAGAGTATTCATACGGATTTTCCTGAATAGTTTTGGTATTTTCTGATATTGCCCGATACCCAAAGTATATATTTCCGATGACAGAAATACCTATAATTATCCATAACAACAGACGATCATTTTTCCTTTTGGGTGTACTCATATTTATATCCTCGAATCTGGATCGTTAAGCTCACACCTGGAATACGGGGAAGTGTGTGGTGATGCTAAAATTTATTAACAATTCCATTATTTCAATTAATTATACAACTTTCGTGACATTAAAGTTCCAAAGCTCGTACATCAACACAAACCAGGTGACGAGAATCTCTGGCTAACAGCCTGCCATTTACGATCGCCATTGGGCCCCATGCATCATGGCCATCCAGAATTTTTGACTGTGCCAGCAGAATCGGTTCTTTTGAACTTGCCCGCATCACAGTCAGCACACCCTCATCGCTTAAAATAAAAAATTTGCCGTCAGCCATGATATACGGTCCCAGGCCAAAACGACTTGTCGTTCCGCTTGACCAAACGAGTTTACTGATATCGTCCGGATGATAACATACAAACTGGTTTCGCAAAGGACCGGCATCTTTGGGTAAAATCGAAAATAAATGACCATCATAAAAAAGTGGTGTTTGCTGCTCAGAGGCGATGCCCTCTCCCGGCTTTATCTGTTGAACCGATTCAACAACAAAAGTATCATTTTCAACTTTGATGTTTAGCATCATACTGCCAGAACCGTATCCCGATGTAACAAAAAGTTTTCCATCTCCCAGATAAACCGGAGATGGCGCAACAACATTTTTATTCCATACATTGGTTTCAAATAAAACATTACCCGCATTTTCTCCTCTTGCCGAAATTCCCACAATCCCACCTAATGCACAATAAAGATACATCTCCTTTCCATGAATATTATAAGGAATTATTGAGGAATGCGACATTTTCCAATTGTGTGGATTTGGTGTTTCCCAGGCCACTTCACCGGTTTCACAATCCACCCCGATAATGAGCGATTTTCCTCCGACGGCTATGACCGCCAGGGAATCATCGATCAACGGGCACTGGCCGGTATACCACAAAGGTATTTCGGCTTCGTATTCTTTTATCAGGTCGATACCCCACCTGAAATTCCCGGAGTCTGCGTCGACGCACATCACGTGACATTTAGGGCCAATGGTAACCACATATTTGTCAGCTACCGCAGGGACAGTGCGAGACATACCGTGATTTCTTTTAATATAGACATCGTAACCCCGGCGCCAGATTTCTTTCCCGTCATCAAGCGAAAAACAGCGTAACATATCAGCTCTTTTTTCTTCATCGTAATCTAAAAGATACACGCGCCCGTTGGCGACAACCGGCCCCGCATGTCCTTCTCCCAAATCAACCGACCATAAAATAGAAGGCCCTGCTTCACTCCAATTATCAGCAAGCTTTATTTCTTCTTTACTTACATTGTTAAAATCTGCGCCGCGGAATCTCGGCCAACTACCTTGAATTTCGGAAGGCATTCCATCAAAAGCGGCATAAAGAGCTCCAATATCAACATCTTCACTCTCAACTGACATGGAAGCAGGCCTGTTATCCATCCCGGGAATGTGTTCTATAAAATCAGTTGTCGGATTTGCTGATAGAAACCATGATAAGAGAATCAAACCTGTAACGGTGGTTCCGGTTATTGAAATGATTTGTATCGTTTTTTCGTTCATTACGATCAATACTGCCTAATAATAAGTGAATATTAAGAACTATAGTTCGAATCTGATTCCAGCACAACCATAGAATTCATCGATGTCGGCTACTTCGAGGAAAAGCCGGCTTGCGCCAAACAGTTTCCGTGATATCCCTAATGAGACCGCTATATCAGTTTTGTTTCCCCTATCTGTGTACGAATCCTGACCATATAGAGCTGCTATCTGTGGATCGAAAGGGACAACAAGTTCCCACCATTGACGGTCGATTCCCACGTTTCCGTATATCGCCCAGTTCGAGTCGGAATCCAAATAGCGGCTCGCGAGCAGACTCAGGGTGAACTCGACATAGAGCTCATAGCTTGAAATGTATGGAATTGCCGTTGAACGGACAGCAAGATCGAAAGGGAGGTTAATGGGCAGAGTGTAGCGCATACCGATCTGGCCCAAGAACTCGGGATCGAAATAATCAGCATCGTGAACCCCAATATCCGTGAACACAAGGAGTCGTTCGCTGACGCCGTAGGCAAGACGGCCTCCGTAGAGAGAGGAAGTCTCGGCCACAAAGGTGCTGCCCACGACATGTATGCTGCCCTTTCCCGGTGGATCGGACGTATCAGTAACGCTCAATCCATGTATTTGAGCATTTACCGTTGATGCAGCACCAATTAAAAGAAGAAGCCCAAATAAACATCGCCTTAAAACCATGAAATCTCCTTATTTGCTTTAATTTGTCATTTTGAAATGTCTATTTACTCTTGATATCATAGACATACAGCTTATCCGCATGACGAACATATAATCGTCCGCCGCACACCACCGGATGAGCCCAGTACATTCCTTTCCCTCCTTCAGGCACTTCGAATGAGCTTAATTCATCATATTTTTCGTGTGTGGCTTTAACCAACTTCATGGTGCCTTTTTCCTCCAGGAAATAGAACATGTCGTCTGCGTAAAACAGCGAGCCTTTCCCCCGTGATTTCCACATCTGTTTCCCGGTCATGAAATCCAGGCAGAACCACCCTCTCGAGTCATGTCCTGCCCCGTAAAGATATCCTTTATGCAAAATTACACCGCCATGATGGTTATCCATAAGATCCGATTTCCAAACCGTTTCCGGAACGATTCTTTCTCCCGATGCTTTCAGTTTAAGCAGTTCGCTCCCTATGCCGTAACCGCTTGAGATAAATACATATCCATTGTGAAATATGGCATCGGTGACATTGATCGATACTCTATTCTCAAACTTCGAGTTCCAGAGCAGTTTTCCCGTTTTCCTGTCCACACCGTAAACGCTGTTCGAAGACATGTTAATGAGTTGGTGATAGCCGCCGAATTCTACAAAAATCGGTGTGCTGTGCCCCGCAGTACCTGGAATATCCCTGCATACCCATATAAGTTTTCCATCCTTTTTATTCAGGCAGACCATAAATCCTTTCTTTCCTCCCGGGCTGCAGTACAGACGGTCTCCTTCGATAAGAACGGAGGGGGAAAACCCCCAGTCGGGTAATTCCGCATCGAAAATCTCACGAAGGTTTAGATACCATATCTTCTTTCCGGTTTTGTAATCGAAAGCTGTCAGCTGAATAAATTCATCAAGATGATACACAATACCGTCATCGTATGTCGGTGTGCTGCGGGAGCCGATGTTTGATTTGCCAAAAGCTTTGGTTGTTTCGCTGGGAAAGCCGTTGGGTTTCTTCCAGAGCAGTTTGCCGTACATGTCATATGCGAACACGTAAGTTTGTTTTCCTATCCTGCCAGCGGTAAAGATATATCCTTTCGCGATGGAGGCGGTGCTGAATCCACTACCCAGGCCTGAGACTGTCCATAACAGTTCGGGGCCATTTTCCGGCCATTCCTTTAGAAGCCCTGTTTCAGCCGACTTATTATTACGGTACATGCCGTGAAAATACGGCCATTCGCTTTTTTCCTGCGCTGATGGTGTTTTACAAAAAAGACAGGCGAGAAGGCACAAGATGAAACCGGTATGCAGAAGGCTTTTCCAGTTTCCGAAAATTGTATTGAATTTAATTTTGTATTGAGAATTGAGCATTCTCTTAATTTTTCTCAATTTATCCTCCTCATCACTAAAAAACTTTGAATACTTATGCTATCAATTTCATAATATTGCTTTTAACCATTTCAAACAAGGTTTTTCTTTAGGGTGTAGTTTGCTTTTTTCTTGATTCATTACGTTGATTTTAATGTAAATAGCCGCCGAGAAACACATACCCCCTGTTTTGTGCAAAAAAGCTTTGAGTTACCCTTAATAGCATTGTAATCGTCGAAAACGAGTCGCTCCAATTGCTTTTTTAAATGAATTGAGACGGTAATTTCATTCCACTATTCCTTATTTAATAATGATTATAACGACAGAGCCATTACTCGCCATTGGAAAAAAGTTGACAATTATTCCTGTTATACTATTTATTTCTGTAACCTTTATTATTTTTCACGGTTATTATATACAAGAAGGCATTTATGAACATCTAGAAAGGAATGAATTTGGAAGCGGATCATGATGTAATGCTTGCGGTGAGGGACGGCGATGTTGAAAAGCTTGGCCTGCTCTTTGAAAAGCACAATAAACATCTCTATAATTTTTTCCTCCGCCAGACTGGAAAAGATCAGGAAAGCGAAGACCTTACTCAGGAAGTTTTCTTCCGCATGTTGAAATACCGACATACTTATAAGGATGAGGGCAATTTCATGGTATGGATGTTCAAGATTGCTTATAACGCCCGTAACGATTACTACAAAAAGCACAAACAGTTTGATAATCTCGACGATGAAATAGATACACTGGCAAGCAATGATCCGCTGCCGGATAAAGTAACAGAAAAAAAGAGCGATGTGGAATTTTTGGAAAAAGCGTTGAACGCTCTTCCTCTCAAAAAGAAAGAATTAATACTTATGAGCCGTTATGAGAATATTGGATATAAAGAAATCGGAAGTATCATCGGTTGTACCGAGGGGGCGGTTAAAGTTCGTATGTATAGAGCCATGAAGGAATTAACTGACATATATTTTGATCTTACAGGTGGGGAATGCTATGAAATGTGAAATGTTTACGGAATTAATTCCTGATTATCTCGCGGGTTATCTCGATTCCGACACAAAGGATCAAATAGCCTCTCATATCAAAGAATGTTCGAAATGCAAACATGAGTTGGAGCAGTTTGAAGCAACATGGGAAAAACTTGGTGAGCTTCCCGAAAATGAGCCGGGCCCGGCTCTTCGGGAGAATTTCTATTCCATGCTCGAGACATATCAGCATGGCATGAATCATAGCCGGCAGCCACGTTTATCCTGGTATGAAAAGCTTGGGCAGCTGCTTGATGCTGTCTGGCCCAAGCAGCCTGCTTTCCAGATGGGAATCTCGCTTTTGTTAATGGTTTCCGGTCTGATGGCGGGCTTATCAATAAAAAACGGCGAATTCTCTCGCGAAGAGTTTGCCGAAATGAAAGATGAAATTCGTGAGAACCGTCAACTTGTGACTCTTTCACTTTTAAACCAGCCCTCGGCTATCGATCGTCTGGAGGGAGTGAGCATGAGCCGTCAGGTACGCGAGCCGAACGAAACGTTGATATCCGCGCTTCTGACAACATTGAATTCCGATCAGAATGTGAATGTCAGGATGGCGGCTGTTGACGCGTTATACCTGTTCAGCGGTAAACCGGAAGTTAGAGAAGAGCTGGTTAAATCTCTTTCGACCCAGTTGTCTCCGTTCGTACAGATTGCACTCATCGATTTGCTGGTTGAATTACGAGATAAAAGCGCGCTTGATGTATTGAAAAAAATATCGGAAGACCGGCAAATTCTTGAACCTGTAAAAAAACATGCCCGCAAGGGTATCAATCAAATTATTTAAGGAGAATATCATGAAAGAATTACTCAGATCCATATTAATGATTTTGCTGGTTATGCTTTTTGCAACTAATCTTTTCGCCGAAAACACCGTAGTGAAATTCACTGATCCCTCAAAACCGGGACTGATTAAAACGACCGGCATCGGCAATATAACGATAACCGGATACAGCGGCTCGGATGTGGTTATCGAAATAGACAGCGAAAAGGAGAACGTGCTGTCGCCGCCGGAAAATGAGAAAACAAAGGGCCTTAAGAGGATTTCCGGATCCTCGGTGAATATTGTCCATATTAAAGATAAAAATGCCATCGAAATTACACGATCGATGAAACATAAAATCGATCTGTTCATTAAAGTTCCTTTAAATACCTCGTTTACAACAGGAACAAATGTGAATAACGAGTCATTTTCTATCGGGAACATTCAAAATTTGGTAACGAACTTTGTAGTCAACGGCGTAGGCGGAGGTATGCTGAAAGGCAATATTAAAATAAGCAGTATTTCCGGCGATATTGAGGCCAGTACTATGGAAGGCGACATAACGCTTACCGATATTTCCGGGACAGTAGTGGTAAATACAATGAGCGGAAACATCGAAACTACATTCAAAGATTACAAAAAAGATAAACCCATGTCATTCAGTGTTATGAGCGGTGATATTGATGTCACATTACCTTCGGCGATAAAAGCGGATATTAAAGTCAAGAATATTGACGGAGATGTCTTTACCGATTTTGAAATAGAAATGATTCCCGTCTCCACCGAAGAACAGAGTTCCGGCGCTGACAAAATTTTCGGAGTTAATCTCGGCGCTATGCTCGGAAATAATATTTACGGCAAAATCAACGGCGGCGGCCCTGAAATACGTGTGACAACCCTTGACGGTGATATCTATGTCAGAAAAGGCAAATAAACCTCTCTCCTCCGATAATCCGGCAGTGACAAACAAACCGTTCATTGCCGGATTATTATCTATTACATTCCTGAATACTTTCCATAATATTTGCGTCGTTTTCCTCCTGACTCACTTCTATCCTTTTCATCCTCGAAAGCATCTGTCATAATCCCATCTCTGGCAGTCATGAACTAACCTTTTCCTATATCCTATACTGATATTTTAAAAAATTGTGTAACCTTTTCTCAAAAGTCATGTTTTCAAGAATAAGAAACGTTATATGACTTTTATTAAAACTTGTTATTTCGTAAAAAAAGGATCGGAAAATGGAAAACATGAACAGAACATCTAATCACAAATGTGATCAGCAAACTATTACATCTCAATGTTTCGACATTCACTATGCAAAAAAAACCATTTCCAAAATCGTATTTTTCATGGCAACATTCTATATGATGGCAGCAACTCAACATGTGACTGCCAGTGACACCGTCATCCCGAAAGCGGGAGATATCCCCTATCGTGTACCCATGGTGGATACACCGGTGAAAATCGACGCTGTACTCGATGATGATGTCTGGAAAAAAGCTGTTAAGGTTGACGCTAATATCGAGGTCCAGCCCGGGGAGAATGTTCCAGCTCCTGTCGATACCGAAGTTTTCATCTCGTATGACGAGGAAAATGTATATGTGGGATTCAAAGCATACGATCCCGAGCCTGAGAAAATTCTTGCCCATGTGACCGACCGCGACAATATCTTCGGCGACGACTGGGTACTCATTCTATTCGATACATTCAACGACAACCGCCGTTCCTACAATTTCTCCTGCAATCCCCTCGGCATTCAGGCCGATCAGATCGAGTCGTCCAATGGCGGTGGCGAATCGTGGAACGCTATCTGGCATTCTGCGGGTAAAATCACCGATGATGGATATGTGGTCGAGATGGCGATACCGTTCAATGCCATGAGCATTCAGGATGCCGAAGGTGTGCAGACATGGAGTTTTGATGTGGTCAGAAGCTACCCGAGAAATGTCCGGTACCAAATCGGCGCATTCCCCC
>JABHYP010000617.1 GCA_018656855.1 Candidatus Latescibacterota bacterium
CGATTCCATCCACCGATCCGATCTCGACACCGGCAACTTCAGTTAAACTGGAAAATCTTGCAACCTCTGCCCTGAACCTTTTACTGTGCTGTGACAGTCGTTCGCTGGCAGATGCAACCGCCTCGTGATCCCTGTCAATACCCAGCACACATCCTTCTTTCTGGAGAATTGCAAGGGAATGTCCGCCGTCGCCGAGCGTACAGTCAACATAAAATCCGCCTTTCTCCACACGGAGAAACTCCATAACCTCTGAAACCATTACAGGAATATGGAAAAGTTCTGACATCACACATCACTTCTGTTCCTGAAAAAATATTGAATATGAAGATAGAAATTAGAGGCCATAAGAAAAGATACTTAGTAGTATCAAGCTGTAATTATTAGATTTATTCTGACTTATAACTTCCTGATTCTATCTTCCTGATTATACATGCATCGTTACTTAAGACGTAACATTCAGTAAAGTCCGATATCCGCAATTATTGAATCGATTTCAACCTCACTGACCCACTCCTCATAAGCGCCCGGCGCCCAGACAGACACCCTGTCAAAAGCACCGAATGTGATCACATCTTTTTCTATTCCGGCCTTTTCAAGTAGCCAGCCGGGAATTGTTATCCTCCCCTGGCTGTCCACAGTGGATAAATGAGAATATTCACTAAGACGGTGGATTGTCCGCCAAATATCTTCCTTGCCTGCTATATGAGCCTTATCAATGATACTCTGTTGAATCGTTGTGCCCCAGTACTCCTTGTTAAAAAGCAAAAGATGGCCTGTTGGAACGTATAGAATAACTACCTCGTCATGCTCCTTGGGAGCAAGAATCCTCCTGAATGCGGCGGGGATATTTATCCTCCCTTTCACATCAACTTTATTCTCGCTGCACCCAGTGAATCCGGCGCTTTTCAACTTTGCTTCCTGTCCGTCCACTTATCTAACCACCATCTGCAGTATGAACAACATCTAATTTTTTTACCCGGAAAAAATACAATGCTTACGAGATTCTCACACCGAACCTGCCAAAAAGGGATTTATGCGAACCCCACAGGTCAATCCAGGCACAAAGAATAATTTCAATCATAACAACAGTTACCTCAACTATTTAATTATAAATAACTTATAAACAAAAAGCAAGGAACAGGGATTTCCCCCCACTCTTCCCCACCAGTCGCTAATATACCCCACTTTGTCGAGTTGTCAAGTAAAAAATTGCTTTTTTTATGTTTCTTCACAAAAAAAATAATTTAGCCGGGCTTATAAAACAGCTTGTTTAAGGCCGGAAAAATGATATTATTTTATAGATTCCAGTTTGTAAATATTTATTTTCCTATTAAACTTCTAACTGTCTGAACCATGATTTTTCATAAATTTTAAGCTTGTGAAATATTCTTTTTGATGGAAAGTCATAAGTAAATTTAAAAGGCGGTACTTCTTATGCCCCGTAACATGACTGAAAACAGCACTAGAAAATGTCATAATCGACGTGATTTTTTAAAAATCGCGGGTACGGGCTCGGCGGCATTATGGAATGTCAACACTGCGCGCAGCGCCTCGATAAAAAGTGATAAACCAAACGTTCTTTTTATCGCCATCGATGATTTAAACGACTGGATCGGTTGTCTCGGCGGTCATCCGGATGTTAAAAAACCCAATATCGACAGCCTTTCACAACGCGGCGTTATCTTTACCAATGCCCACTGCGCCGCCCCCGCATGTTGCCCGTCACGAACAGCTCTCATGACCGGCATCCGGCCATCGACGTCCGGAGTCTACACCAATGCCCAGCCATTTCGACAGAGTAAAGTTCTCAAAAACGCTGTCACCATACCTCAGCATTTTATGGCGCATGGATACCATTCCCTCGGCACCGGAAAGATATATCACGGAATTTATCCTGATCCGCCCTCCTGGGATGACTACTGGCCTTCGCAAATGAAAACAAGGCCGGAGGATCCCATGCCTGAAAATCCCCCACTTAACGGTATACCAAACACCAGGCACTTCGACTGGGGACCTGTCGATGTTTCCGATGAAAAGATGGGAGACAGGCAGGTCGCAGACTGGACTGTAAGGCAGCTTCATCGGAATCACGAAAAACCCTTCTTTCTTGCCTGCGGATTCTATCGTCCCCATCTCCCATGGTACGTACCGCAGAAGTACTTCGATATGTACCCGCCGGAAACAATTACCCTGCCCAATGTCAAGGTAGACGATCTCGACGATGTCCCGCCCATTGGTAGAAAAATCGCCAGACCCGGCGGAGATCATACCACTGTCCTGAAATACAATCAGTGGCGCAAGGCTGTACAGGGTTACCTCGCCAGTATCAGCTTCGTTGATGCCTGTGTCGGCAGGGTTATTGACGCTTTCGACAAGTGCCGTTACCGTAACAACACAATAATCGTGCTGTGGTCGGACCATGGGTGGCATCTGGGCGAGAAACTTCACTGGCGCAAGTTCGCACTCTGGGA
>JABHYP010000618.1 GCA_018656855.1 Candidatus Latescibacterota bacterium
ATCGGAGCGTCACTAATTGAAACGCTTCCCATCATCACCGGAATTAAAAGTATTTCATCGCTTTCTGATTCAACGGTGAAAGCAAGGCTCATTACAGGCTTAAAACTTCTTGACCGGATTTCGCATGGGTCACCGCCGGTATACAACAAAATATCGGAAGTAAATGTATCAACTATGGCAGAGATGGGGATAACACTTGTTGGCAGCGGACTTGAAGTTATTATAGGCGATGATAACTGGGGACAGAAAGTACAGAACCTTGAGAAAGTGATCAGCAAGGTCACTGAACGTATAGAAACCGTTAAGGCGGTGGATATACGTTTTGGTGAGAAGATATTTGTTCGTAAAAAATAGATTGTCAGGGGTGAGAAATGTCAAAAAAAGATTTTAGAGTTGGTCTCGATATCGGAACCACGAAGGTAGCAGCCGTGGTTGCACAAATGGATGATAACGAGGTGCCAACGATTATCGGAGTGGGGACAAGTCCCTGCGAGGGGCTAAGGCGCGGAGTCGTTGTCGACCTTGAAAAAACGGTTGAAGCCATCAACGTCGCGGTTACCGACGCCGAACGAATGGCTGATGTGGAAATCCGTGAGGCATATGTGGGTATAGCCGGTGATCACATCAAGTCGCTTAACTCGCGGGGTGTTATCGCCGTATCGAGAGCTGACCACACAATAACTCAGAAGGATATTGATCGTGTTATTGATGCCGCCAGGGCTATACGTCTGCCGGATGAACGGCAGATTCTTCATGTTATTCCGCAGGAGTACATTGTTGATAACCAGGATGGAATAAAAAATCCACTGGATATATCCGGTGTGCGTCTCGAAGCTGAGGTTCATATAGTAACCAGCACGATCACATCTATGCAGAATGTGGTAAAATGTGTTAACCGTGCCGGAATAGAGGTGGAGGAATTTGTTCTTGAACCACTTGCAAGTTCACTTTCAATATTAACTCCTGATGAAAAGGAAATTGGTTGTGCATTGCTTGATATAGGTGGTGGGACAACAGATCTCGCTGTATTTCATGAAGAAGCGATCAGGTTCTCTTCGATTATTGGATTTGGCGGGAAAAATGTGACGACGGACATAGCTATTGGCTTGAGAACACCTGTTGAACACGCGGAGTCTATCAAGGTGGAGCATGGCTGTACACTGCGGTCAATGATTCCAAAGGATAAGACAATAGAAGTTCCCTCAGCGGGAGACCGGGAACCGCGAAACATGTCACTTGAGATTCTTGGGACAATAATTGAGCCTCGCATGGAAGAGATATTTACGCTCGCAAAACAGGAAATTGAAAAAAACAATTTTACAAAACTCCTTGGTGCAGGAGTTGTACTGACTGGCGGTGCATCGCTTTTACAGGGAAGCGCCGAGCTGGCTGAGCAGATTTTCGACATGCCTGTAAAAGTGGGGTATCCACGGGGATTAAAGGGGCTGACAGACATCATTGAGAATCCTTCATATGCAACTGTACTGGGGCTTATTCTTTATAAGGATAAGGCTTCGGGTGGAACTGAAAAATTTACGAGAAGAGGTGCATCGGGATTTTGGGGAATAGTAGGGAACAACTTCAGAAAATGGTTTAAGGACTTTATTTAAAGAAACATAAAAGGGGGGCAACCATGAGCATCGAATTTGATTTCGACTCGTATACCGCTGCAAATATTAAAGTAATTGGTGTAGGCGGAGCAGGCGGAAATGCAATTAACCGCATGATTACATCCAACTTTAAAGGCGTGGATTTTATTGCGGTTAATACAGACAAACAGTCATTGAATATCAACCAGGCATCGACCCGGCTACAGATCGGTGTGGCATTAACAAAAGGCCTTGGTGCCGGATCGAAGCCGGAAATCGGACGACAGGCCGTCGAGGAAGCCCGTGATGAGATAACAGAATCTCTCAGCAGTGCCGATATGGTTTTTGTTACAGCTGGAATGGGCGGTGGAACGGGAACAGGGGCTTCACCGGTTATAGCTGAAATAGCGAAAAATTCCGGAGCGCTGACGGTTGGCATTGTCACAAAACCATTTATGTTCGAAGGTGCGACCCGGCAGAGAATTGCGGCCAGTGGAGTCAAAGAGCTGATGGATGTAGTCGATACGCTCATTGTAGTACCAAATCAGCGGCTGCTTGCTCTTGCAGAGCGGAATATGCCGTTCATGGAAGCATTCAAAATGGCGGATGACGTTCTTCTTCAGGCAACCAGGGGTATTTCAGACATCATAAATGTTCCAGGCGTTGTCAATGTAGATTTTATGGATGTACGCACAATAATGAGTGAAATGGGCGATGCGCTTATGGGTACGGGTTCTTCAAAAGGTGAGGACCGCGGCCGTGAAGCTGCAGAAATGGCGATTAACAGCCCGCTCCTCGAAAACGTATCTATAAGGGGGGCACGAGGCGTACTTCTAAATATTACCGGCGGTAGAGACCTTGGTTTGTATGACATTGACCAGGCAGCATCACTAATTCACGAGGAAGCTGGCGATAATGCGAATATCATTTTCGGAGCGGTAATTGAGGATGACATGGAAGACGAAGTACGTGTAACCGTTATAGCAACAGGTTTTAATGCGTCATCATCACAGACGGGTATTAGTCTGCTCGATGAAGAGATTGAATCCATTGTTGAATTTGAGAATAGAAGCATGAATTCGGTTGATATTGGTAAAGCAGTAAGAGAGGCAGCGGGTATGAAAGAAGATGAATATGAACGGAGTATCATAATTGATGGAGTTGCTCAAACTTTTGACAGAGGCGATCTGAATACCCCGACGTTCATGCGCAGACAGGCGGACTGAAATAAGTAAAAGGTTAAAAGATGAAGAATGAAGGATGAAGTAAAAAAGGAGAATTCGGTAACCAGGAGCCGGAAAAACAATTCACGATTCAGAGTTCAGAGTTCAAAAAAGAAAGTCGATGTTTTGCTCCTTTACCCGGATACGCTTGAAGCTGCGCTTGGTTCGCCGGGTTTCAGACTGGTGTACAGGACGCTTTTTGAGGCCGACGACATTTCAGTGGACTGGGGCTGGTATGACCGAAAAAACGAGCGTATTGTTTATGAATCCCGTAGATGTAACGGTAGATATGACTGCATAGCTTTCAGTGTTCCTTATGAGCTTTTGTATTTTGATGTAATAAGGTGTCTTCTGATACTCAATATTGAACCCGAAAGGAACAAAAGAAAACAAAAATATCCGCTCGTCATAGCCGGTGGTGCGGCGCCTACAATCAATAATGAAGTGGCGGGTACTTTTGCCGATATAGTTTACATAGGCGAGGCAGAACAATATTTCGCTGATACAGTTCGACAATTAGTGTCAGATAAAAACGCAGGGGCGGCCAAACAACTCACCCCCATGTCAGGTATTAATATACCTGATGAGAAAAGTGCCGCCCCTCGTTTTATTTGTCCGACAGAAAGAATTGATTCATCATTTCTTTTCGGATTCGATGATCCCTTGCATTGTACGTTCAAAGATGCAGGGCTGGTTGAAGTGGGACGTGGATGTTCACGAGGATGCCGGTTTTGTGCCGCCGGCCGGATCTATCTCCCGGTAAGACACCGTTCTGTTGAAGATATTCTCAGTGA
>JABHYP010000059.1 GCA_018656855.1 Candidatus Latescibacterota bacterium
TGACAAAGACCACCCAATTTCCTTAAATCCTCTTGCCAGAAACCATCTCAACAAATCCGAGAAAGCTAATGAGCTTATCGAGGTAGTGAACTCGGCGGTGATGGCCCTGACCGACGACCAGCAGATGCCAATCACGGTCCTCATGGCCAAAATCATCAGGAACGCCGTCCGTGTTTTCTCGGACGAGCAGATGGATATTGAATACTTGGGGCATTTCTTGGAATACGAGGCAGAACGCACGAAAGTGCCGGACAAATTCTGGCAGAATTTCGATAAGAAAGACATTAAAGGGTGGTCGCTCAACAAGGAACAAATCGAAAGCGCAAAACGGGTTTCCGCTCGGCTTTCACTTTTCTATGAAGATGAAAATCTGCGTCCGTTTATTCATGGCCGGAATGAGTTTGACATCCCCGAGATTGTGGATAAAAAGAAGATTGTCATTTTCAATCTTAAGGGTTTTGATGACGAAATAATTGCCTTCATCGGGGGACTTGTCAGCAATGCGGTGAAATCATATTATCTCCACCAAGCCACGAAGAAAAGCGCCCCGCTGTATTTCTATTGCGACGAGTACCATCTCTTTATCAACCGGCTGTTTGCTCGCTTTCTGGCCGAGGCCCGGAAATACAATATCAGCATGAATTTCGCCGGTCATTCCCTCAGACAGGTGGACAAAAAATTGGCCTCGATGATACTTTCAAGCTGTTTTGTGAAAGTTGCGCTTACTTGCGGGGCAGAGGATGCAGAATTACTGGCAAAGGAACTCACTATCAATCCGGGTGAAATTCAGAAGCTGAAGTCCTATGAGGCCTATATCGGGATTGGGAAGAAGTCACACAAAGTGTTGATGTTTCCGGGGGTGGAGACGGCTGAAGACAAACCAGAACCTGAGGTGAAAGAGGTGAAATTGGATTTTCTGGTGGATGAGTGGATAGGATTTTGAACTTCTTTTTTTCCGTTACATCAGATTCATTGTCACTTTTTGGATTGCTTTTCTTAATGTAATCAGACATATTGTTACCAATTATGAATAAGTGGAAACAATTTGTCTGGACTTGGGATGAAAAAATCGCCTGAAAATGTTTTTCGCGAGCATAGTGGGCAACTGAAAATGAGCGAGGCCATCTCGCTTGGAATTACACGCTACATGCTCTACTCGCTACGTGACAAAGGAGTCATCGAACAGGTGACAAGGGGTGTCTATCGGCTTGCAGAACTGCCAAAAATCAGCAATCCCGATCTGGTAACGATCAGCTTTCGCTATCCCGATGCCGTAATTTGTCTTATCTCCGCGCTGTCATACCACGGAATCACAACGCAGATTCCACATGAGGTGTTTATTGCGGTCTCACGGGATTCCCGGATGCATCAACTTAATCACCCGCCCCTTCGTGTCTATAAATTCTCAAACAATTCATTCCAATCAGGTATTGAAAAGCATCAAATTGACGGGGTTCCGGTCAGGATTTACAGCCCCGAAAAAACACTGGCTGACTGTTTCAAATACCGCAATAAAATTGGAATGGATGTTGTTCTGGAAGCCCTGAAACTCTATAAAGTTCGGAAGAAATTCAATCTAACCGAACTGCTCAAGTATGCCAGGATTTGCCGAGTGGAAAAAGTGATGAAGCCTTACCTGGAGGCGACGGTTTGACCGAAAGGACTCAAAATAATCTGTCAGCGTCTGTTCGGCAGCGTCTCCTCAACCGTTCACGAAGCGATCAGCGGCCATTCAATGAATTGCTCCAATACTATGCAATGGAGCGGTTTCTCTACCGGCTTTCCAAATCACAATACGTTGATAGGTTTATCCTTAAAGGCGGTCTCCTGTTGAGAGCTTGGCGTTCTCCCGAAATCCGCCCGACCATGGACATCGACATGCTCGGGTTAACAAGCAACGAAGAATCCAATATCATCGTTCAGATACAGGAAATTATCGCTCTCGATGTGGAACCTGATGGACTGGATTTTGACCCGGATTCTGTTCGTGCCGATAGAATTATTGAAAATGCCGATTATGATGGTTTGAGAATCCTTCTCAATGGCACATTGGGATCAGCCAGAGTTTTCCTGCAGATTGATATTGGTTTCGGTGACGTGGTTTTCCCAGGCCCAGATAAGATCAATTTACCCACTATGCTGAATTTTTCCCCGACACGGTTGCTGTGTTATAGCCGTGAAAGTGTCATTGCGGAAAAGTTTGAGATAATGGTAAAACTCGGAGAACTGAATAGCCGGATGAAGGACTTCTATGATATTTGGCTGCTTTCTCGATACTACGATTTCGAGGGAACAAAGTTATCCGAAGCAATCAGACTTACGTTTGAACGGCGTGAAACACCACTTCCTGAAACAATAGTATTTTTTACCGAAGATTTTATTGCACAAAAACAAATTCAGTGGATAGCGTTCTGGAAACGTCTTCAACAAGGCCATGTTCCCGATTCATTTGCGGCTGTTATGAAGACAGCGAATGAATTTTTATCACCACTGGCTACGGAACTTTCTTCTGGAACTCCATTTACCAAAAATTGGACTGCGCCCGGCCCCTGGAAGTGAACCATACTTCGTCCACACCCAACCTCAATCAAAATATGCTATAATATTTACTCTGGCTACTTACGCGGTTACGGGCACAAGCCATCCGTAAGACACGGCTTTTCACCTTTTTTTGTTCACGCTATCAAAAAGAACGATGGCAGTACTTACATGGTTTTGGAACAAACAGGGGAACGACCTAAAGCTGTGCCGTAACGATTGAAGAGTGAGGTCGAAACTTTTCAACGTTATTGTCGTCAGAAAAAAATTAGAAAAAGGGGGGACTATGTTTTTGACAGTTCCCCCTTTTCTCATGTAGAATACAGGAAAACGCACTTTAAAAATATAGGAGGGAATAATGGCCGAGTTTTTGGACTTCAAAGAAATCAGTCAGCGAATACCGTTTGCAGATTTGCTTGACTATCTCAACATCTCGTACACGAGCAAAGGTAAAGAACTCAAGGGCGAAGGATTTATCGTCGATACCGAAAAGAACTTGTACTTTAACCCGAAAGGGGACGACAAAGGCAGTGTCATTAACTTTCTGCACGCCCACAAAGGCGGGACGCTCCGGGACACCGCTATTGAGCTGAAAAAGCAGTTTCTCGATGAATCGAAAAAGCCGCAACGGGACATTCCTGTTCTGGAACTTGAGCGTGACCATCCGGCAGTTAGCAAATTTATGATTAATGAAGAAACGGCAGAGTACTTTGACTTAGGTTATTGCGGTCAGAAATCAATCATGGCCGGTAAAGTCGCTTTCAGGATTATAGACCACAACAACGAACACCTTGGATATATCGGGATTAAAGAAGAAAAGTGGTTTTATCCGAAAGGTTTCAAACGGGACACGTTATACAATCTGTACCGGCAGAAACAGGAAGCGGTGATACTTACCGTATCAGTGCTGGACGTGATTCACATTCATGGCCTTGGATTTCCGTTTGTTGTAGGGCTGATGGGAACGTCGGCGACAAATTCACAGCTTGAATTGTTGCGAAAATTCAAACGGATACTCCTTCTCCATCCAGAGCCAGAGAACATCCGAAACCGTCTCACGGAATTCGCATTTGTCAAAAACCCACTGCTTGAAAAACCGGTCGGAGAATTCACCAAAGACGATGTTTCCGCGCTGTTTTGAACCTTCCTCATGCCTGAATTAGACTATCTTCCAAAAGTGTATAATATCTGCCTATCTTGTTTATTGATAATTTGATACGCTTTCCTATCTTACCTTCAGTCACATGTAAGGAGGTGAGAGAAATGGCTAAGCGAAAAGGGAAAAGTATTTTTGGCGCAGTTGTCAAGGAATTACTTGTCAATTTTCCTAAAGCAGGAGTACAGCAGATTTTGGGAACTACTCCTAAAAGGAAGAAAAAGTCGTCA
>JABHYP010000619.1 GCA_018656855.1 Candidatus Latescibacterota bacterium
GGTTCGCCTGACCGCCAGAAAAAAGCGAGTGTGCCCCGCTGGGCGTAAATATTACCGGGAGCCTCGTACGCCATAAGTTGTGTCCCCGCGCACTGGAAGGCTGATCCTTTTACGCCGTCGGGAACGATTTCTATTCCCCGGATATAATTTGGTTCGGGATCACCCTGTGCAAAATCGGCGGTTAGTCCGTTTTCAGCGGATAGATAAAAAAGGAGGCCGGAACTTGCCATATCTTCTGAAAACACGCAGGCAGGTCTATAAAAACATGCAGAAAAGATGAATATTGTTACAATTCTGTAAAGGTAAATCTTTGAAACAATCATAGATTGCTTCAGAGATACATTAAAGATTGCTTCAGAGATACCATTTCTCATTTTGTTCTCCCGTGCGAAAGAGTGGTTAAATTAAATCTTTTAATATTATTGTTCAGAAAATAGTGGTTAATCAATAGTACTTTTATTATCATAGTGTTTGAGGCAGCACTAGAGTAATCCGCGTGTGACAGGAATTTATAAGCATTCATGTCATTTATAGTGAATAAAGGATTATCTTCACAACTATTGGGTAACAAATGATTTTGTAGGGGTAGGGCTTGCTCCTACCCGCTTTGCAGGTGTTCAGGGCAACCACAAGTTTTGCCACTCCACAAGAATCGATCAATTTAGATTTTAACAAGCTATAGAAATTATAAAAAAAGAAACCGGCCAATGAAAGAAAAAAAATGGGGCGGAGTTACCAGATCGCCTGAGGAAGATATTGCTCTATTTTCTTTTACCAGGGATTTGCAGGATTTGACATTTCGACGCTTTATTGCGTTTATGGTAACGTCAATACTTATTATTGTTGTATACTTGCTTATGAATAGTCTTTTTTACCCTGATTACCCTGTTGTCACCATGTTTGCCGAAAAAAGCGAAGTTTTCGAGGAGCATTACCCGCCTTTTCGCATGAGTGAATGGATTAATTACTCAATAACAAAGGATATTATTGAAAACAGACTTTTTGATACCGGAAGTTTTTCACGCACTCATCCCATCGGTTTTTCCATGCTTGCAGCGCCGCTCACCTCGAAATGGGGAGAAAGCGGTATTTTTTATACAAATGCCTTTATCTTGTGGATATGCTCCCTTGTTTTCTTTTTCCTCATGCTCGAACTGGTTGAGTTTTATCTTGCCCTTGCTTCGACAATAGTTCTTGCTTTTGCCACACCTAATTTATTTTATGCGTCAAGCGCGTTTGGCGAACCTGTCTCTCAACTTCTTACAATAATGTCGGTTTTTTTCTTTATAAAAGGCATGATAGCTCACCGTGAATGGATCTTTTATTCGTTGTGCGGTTTTACAATTGCATTAAACCTGTTCGTTCAGCCTTCTCTGGCATTGTCTGTGGTTTTGTTTGCTGTAATCCTCATGTTTGAGCGGGGAAAATGGTCGCTGACGGATCGTAGTGTTATGAGCTTATGTTCGGGCTATCTAATTCCTCTCGCTGTTTTTTTCGTAATTAACAAAATTTATCTGGGAAATTTTAGCGGATACCTTTTCACGACTCGTCATCATATATATGATTTTACAATACTTCAAAGCTGTGGGGAGAACAGTAATGTTATCAGCGGAATATGGGAAATTTTGTTTGATAACCCATACGGCCTTTTGTTTGTTATGCCTGTGGTAATGCTCGTTCCTATGGGGCTTGCCGTCATGTGGCGAATAGAAATGAGACCGGTTTCGGTCATAGTTGGCGTGTTATTTCTCTACTCAATATTACTTTCTACAGTGGGCTCATTTCCGGTAACCGCGGAAAATATTGGATCAAAGCATCTTGTACCCGCCATACCGCTCCTTGTCATACCATTGGCGTTTATGTGGCGGGAGAAGGTAGGGGAAAAAATCTGGCTTGCAGTAACACTGGCAATGACAGTGTATATGTGCAGTTTCGGCTGGTGGACGGGAAAGGCACACGGAAAAGGTTTCTTTATCGGCGCCCTACAGGACCGGGAAGCAAAATATATCATACTTGCAAGGAAAAACAGGCTCAAACGCCCAGAATTCATGAGTTCAAATAAGCTTGTAGAGAAATATATCCATTCCCTTAAAACCCATGATATTAAAACATGGCTCGAGACAGTCGATCTCGACGTTTTGGCTGAGATCCGTGGATTTGAACGTACGATATTTACTGATCTTTGCAGGGTATATAATACCAGCGGCAAAAACAAAAGCCGTGTAATTGAATCAGCGGACCCGGATAAAGGGATCCGGCCGGTTTTGACTGATATATACTTTATAGGAGATTAGTCAGGATAGAAGAATAGGCATGTTATGCCACGAAATACATTTATATTATACGCACAATCTATTTAAATACGTTTTCTTGCGAACATATTTAGCGGTGGATTGATCCATTTTCTATAATTAAATCCTATAAAGATAAGCTTTGCAAATACAAATATCACTCTGTTTTAAAAGTGATTACACAAACTATAAAAATAAATTTATGATAATCCGGGATTGGGATTCATGCTGTATTACAGAATCAATATTTTCCAGAGAGTTATTAGCCGGTATGTTAAAAATAATAGATTTTAAAAAAAATACTTGTAATAAACCGTTCTTTATATTATTTATTGTAGATTAAGTTTTTTATATTTCTTAGTTCAAGTGTGTATTCTTAGTTTTTCCCCATATTTGTTAAGGATAAAGGATTTACCATGAAACGAATAATATTGTCGATATTTTTTGTCTCAGCGCTCACAACTTTCAGTCATGATCTTATGGCCGATAACATTTATGAACTCCGCAAACTCACAGAAGATGAATGGCTTAGTATGCCTACAGAGGATCGCCTACGGGCTCTCTCAACAACCTCAAGGCATGCAGAGGATCAGGCATTCCTCGGAGATTTCGGAAGGAATAAC
>JABHYP010000620.1 GCA_018656855.1 Candidatus Latescibacterota bacterium
AAATTTTGATATGTCCCGGACAGTTCATCGGTTTGACATAATAATCCGTACCATCGATATCCATTGGAGAATACATGTATTCAGCGTAATTCTTCAGATGCCCAGAGCGTTCAAAGACCCGCTCGGAAGCTATATGAGGTGTGTAAACAAGTTCATACCCCCGCTTTTCATGTTCGCTGCGCCAGTAGCCCTCTATAACATTCCTGAGCAATGCTCCTCCGGGATGCCAGAGAATAAGACCGCTGCCTATTTCCTCATCGACACTGAACAGGTCAAGCTTTTTGCCGAGCACACGGTGATCGCGCTTCTTCACTTCCTCAAGCCATTCGATGTGAGATTTAAGCATCTTCTTGTCAGGGAAAGAAATACCATATATCCGCTGCAACATTGGATTGCGCTCATCCCCGCGCCAGTATGCCCCGGATGTACTTAAAAGCTTGAATGCCTTAATCCGGCCTGCAGAGAGTATGTGCGGTCCGCGGCAGAGGTCAATAAATCCGTCAAGCTTGTAGAGGCTGACCTGTTCGTCCTCAAGTTCTTTGGCCAGTTCAGCCTTGTACGATTCATCCTCCTGAGTAAACAGATCGATAGCTTCTTCCCTGGTTATTTCCTGCCGGATAAAGGAATCATTTTCCTTTATAACATTCTTCATTTCGGCTTCGATACGCTCAATATCTTCCACTGTGAAAGGCTTATTAACATCAAAATCATAATAAAATCCATCATCGATTGCTGGCCCGATAGTAACTTTTGCCTCAGGAAATAGACGTTTAACAGCCGCAGCCATTACATGTGATGTCGAATGCCAGTAAATCTTGCGGCCCTCGTCATCGTCAAAGGTAAGAAAAACAACCGATACATCGCCCGGAATGGGGCTGGCAAGATCATACAGTCTGCCGTCCACACCCGCCACGAGAGCTTTTCTTGCGAATCCTTCGCTTATTGCAACGGCGGCGTCCATGAAAGTAGAGCCCTGTGCAAATTCCTTCGTACTGCTGTCAGGGTATGTTACAACCACTAAAAATACCTTTCACTTATATACAAAAAACGCACCCCTGTTCACTCAATAAAAAGGGTACGTTTTGTTTATAATATCACAATTTATATATAAATACCAGCAAAACAGGTTTGAATTTATCATCATATTCTAAAAAAATTGGCTATTAAATTTAAAAAAATAAATATATTATGTCAAGTTGTTTTTTTTACGCCGATATCAATAATTATTCTTTCACAAACTTAATAAAAGTAATGAAGTTATATTACAATAATAAGACTCCGGCACTCTGATTTTCAAAGGAATTTACCTCTGCTGAATGAATCAGCCGGTATAAATCAAATCGTCCTTTGATCCCTTTTGAAGTTTTCAGGTTCGAACTGCAAGGTCGAATGGACTATTCCGAAGCGTTCGCGAAGCATTGCCTGAGCATCTCTGAGACACTCCTGCCAGTGCGTCGTATCGCTGCACTGAGATTCGAGACTGATATGAACACTGAGCGATGGAATACCGGAAGCTATTGTCCATATATGCAGGTCATGAATACCGGTCACATGTTCGATAGCAAGAAGCGCTTTTTTCACTTCGTGGTAATCTATATTCTCCGGTGTAGCCTCGAGGAGGATGTTCATGGTTTGAGCTATTAGGCCCCAACTGCTCCAGAGAATAATAATACCGATAAAAATGCTCACAACAGGGTCAATCAGTATCCAGCCAGTCGTCCAGATAACCACACCCGCAACGATGGCCCCGACCGAACCTAACGCATCTGCTGTCATATGAAGGAATGCGCCCCTGATATTAATGTTTTCGTTCCGGCTGCCAAACAATACCCATGCACTCGCCATATTCGCTAAAAGCCCCATAACTGCAACACACAGCATCAGAGGCCCGTTGATTACAGGAACCTGATCTAACCTTTTCAATGCCTCATGGAAAATGAGCGCCACAATCACCATAAGCGCCGCTCCATTTATAAACGCTCCCAGTACTTCTGCCCGCAGTAGTCCGTATGTACGACGAGGTGTGGGTGGTCGTTCGGCAAGAGTGGCAACGAAAATCGCAAGCAGAAGAGCAGCCACATCTGTCAGCATATGCCCGGCATCGGCCAGCAGCGCCAGGCTGTTAGTTACTATTCCCCCGATAACCTCAATAATGAGAAAAACCGCATTAATTGTGAGCGCAATCCAGAGTTTTCTTTTAGTTAGACGCCGCATATCATGTGAATGGTTTTGTGTATGAGCATCACTGTGATTAGGCATGGTCATCTCGGCTTATTCAGTATTATAACTTTATCAAACAGAAATT
>JABHYP010000060.1 GCA_018656855.1 Candidatus Latescibacterota bacterium
AAAAAAGTATCAAGCCGGCAACGTGGATAAAACCTGACTTACAGGATATACCTGAAGAACCTTCTGAAAATGAACAGGAAGCTAAACAGGTTGATAAATCTGAATCGCCCGACGAACCTTCGGATATAGACACTTCTCTCGCTATAGAACCGGAAAAACCGAAAAAAGAAGAAGATGTTTCTCCAGCAGAGCCGCAGAATGCTGATGAACAAGAAAATACTTCAGATATGGAACAGCCTGTCAGGGAAGAAGAATCTGAAGAGCCTGAAATCGAACACTCAGATTAAGATTTACATTTATTTATTATCGCTTTCTGAATTACGATTCTCACGATTTATAAGATTGCCGGGATTTATTTATCAATCATGGTAATCCTTTTAATCCCAATAATCTTAGTTCAAATCTTTGCGCCTTCACAAGGTATTTACTAACTCTTTGATAATATGAAATTTTGAAACCTGAAACTTTGAATCTATTCTTCTTGCACAAATCATACAAACCCGGGGGGATTGTGAAACTTGCATTAATAACATTAACATTACTTGTTTTGTGCTCATTCGAAGTGGAATCGGCCGAAATAACCATACCATATTCAACAATTACAGCGCCGGTTGTTCATTCGGGGAAATACCATCTGCTATCGTGCGGAAATACTTATGTAGTGCTTGACGGCTCCCGTGGTATGTCAATTTCCATGATCGGGCATGGACCGCTCACAGAAAGAGGCGCAGATACCACTCATGCTGTTCTTAAAAACGCTGGACTTATGGCTTGCATTATAAGTGACGACGATACGGTAGAAACGTTCCAGACCTTTGATCCTTCTGCACGACTGCAGATTATCGACCAGGGGCCAGGTCGTGTGGCTGCCCGGGTGTATTTTTCTCTCTGTTCCGCGGATGGATATCCCCACGGAAGCGGGACTCTTGACCTTTATGTGTATTCGGGACATGTTTACCTTGCTCCAAGCCTGCATATCGATGATAAAAAGGGTAAAACATACATAACAAAAGCAGGATTTTTCTCCGGCATACCCGGTAATAATGCCGAATTATTCGTAAAAGGCTCTAAACTCCTCCCCATGGAATCTGTGCGGTTTGTACCATTTGGCGAAGAAACGGAAAACTTCAATATCTCTGTGAATAATCCCGGACGTTCTTCTGTGAAGATCGGATGGCTGAGGAACAGCAATCCCGACTGGCTGTATTTACGAAATATTGCCGGGAATCCGGAGGTTGACGAACTATACGAAAAATGGCCGCCCTGGATTACCCAGAGGGGAGCTCCGCTTGCTTGGACTGCAACTCCTCGTTCGGGTCTTTTTGCCGATTACTCTCAAAACGCCCTGAATCAACTGAATTTTATGTGGGTCAATGGAGACAGCCTGGATGTTCCGGAAGGGGGATATAAAGCTCTAAACGGCATCATGGCTATTTTTCTTGCACCGAATGCATTGGAAGTTCATAATCTCTGGACAGGGCATGAGAAACCGGTAAAACCCGATATCAAAGAGGGAGAATTCAAGTATTACAACGAGATTGAAGGGGTGTATGAGATTGATTCTCTTGGCGGAGATATAGATGTAACTTTCGATTCTTTTCCCAATATAAAAACTCAGCCTGTTTTTGTACGTATATGGAATCTTGAAGGCTGCGGTGCATACGAGATAGAAGTTGATAATAAATCTGTCCCGTTCGGACTTTTCAATGACGGCGATATTATCGAGGATCCCATGGTTTCCATCGTTAAAGAGGCTGCCGGGCCGGCGCGTTACGCTACAGCAGCTTTTACTCTGGAAGATGGAATGAAATCACGGCTGACCATGAGATGCAAATCCGGAATCCAGTTAACTTACCAGATGTATTCCGATCTTGAAACCTGCGAAGCATGGTCGGATGCATGCGGGGAAAGCCCGCTTTTCCGGTTTCATTTGAGAAAAGGAGCGCTGTATCATGCAACTCTTCCCGGAAAAAAAGACTACGCTTTTTTCAAGCTTCCCCTGTTCTGGCTCAAGAACGGAGTCAACGAAAACACGTTTATGAACAATACTCGTGGTTTTGTAATACACACGAACGGCCCTGATCGCCTTCAGTTCTCCTATACCGGTGTAAATCTGCAGGGTACAGGGCTTTCAAAGTTTACTGCGACTATTCCCTACGAACGCGACTGTCTTTCCATTGATGTCACAGCGGAATTTATGCCGCTTGATGACGGCAAGCGCTGGACATCGGTGGAGTATTGCGACCTTTATCCCTTTGAACATGTATACCGCAGAGATTTTCATTACGATGATGTTTATTTTCTGGACAGAAACGGTGTGTTTGATAAAGTAGGAACCGGCGCCTGGAGCGGTGGTTTCAAGACAGTTGAGGAACCGGAACGACTCGGTTATTATGCAGAGAATGTAACGAAAGAGGGGCCGGGAACGCGCACACCTGACAGTTCCGACGGTACTGTGTGGATACTCGGAAACAATACGAATCGGGGTAATATTCTTTACCGTCGCAGAGACTGGCCTTCCTCTCCCGGCGCCATATCAATTTTTTCTCTCTGCAATGCCTGGGTCGATATTCATAACACTATCTCCAAACGCCAGTCTCAAGCCTCCGGAGAA
>JABHYP010000621.1 GCA_018656855.1 Candidatus Latescibacterota bacterium
CTTCGCCACGACGACATACCTGAAGATTTCGATGAGTTTCTCACCGATTACCTTATTCCAATGGAAGAACTTGAGCGTTTCAAGCAGTTCGCCACTAAGAAGGGAGTACACATTGAGAATGAGAAGTCTTTCGGCGAAGAATTGAAAAAGCTTGTCAGGAAATACGAGTATTCCGAGGAAAGCGTTGAAATCATTAAAAAGACCCTCGAAGAAGAGAATATCGGACTTAACGAGAAACTTTTCAATAAGAGCCTCCATTTTATTGAGCGTGAAATCAAGCAGGAGATTGCGCGGATGAAATGGGGAGGCGAAGAACGGTATAAAGTTTGGCATACCGATGATAAGGAACTGAAAGAAGCGATTGTATATTTCGAAGAGGCTGAAGATCTTTTGAAAAAACGTATTGCAATGGGAGATTTGAACATTGAATCCTCTACTGATAAATAAAGGGGGGGCAATATTTAGCGTATTCAATTATATACATTCTTTATTTTATTATCCTGATAAAATATTCTCACCTTTCTTCAATAAATTGTTTGTAGTTCTATCCAAAACTTTGACAATAAGCCCAGGCACCTTTTAAATAAAAGGTATTTATATATGTACAAAATTCTTAAAAAGAAACTCATTGCTCCGGGAGTAACACAAGCGGAAATTGTCGCTCCGGAAATCGCAAAAAAACGGAAAGCAGGCCAGTTTGTTATAATAAGATTTCATGAGAAGGGCGAACGCATTCCGCTTACCATCGCTGATGCAGACACGGAGAAAGGCACTATAACTATTATTTCTCAGCGGGCTGGAAAATCCACAGCATTTTTCGAAAATATGAACAAAGGCGATAGTGTTATCGATGTTGTAGGGCCACTCGGTCATCCAACCCACATTAAAAAATATGGCCATGTGGTATTCCTTGGCGGCGGTATCGGTATTGCGCCTATACATCCCATTGCCCAGGCGATGAAAAAAGCAGGAAACCGGGTAACTTCAATTATCGGGGGGAAAACGAAGGATTTTGTTATACTCGAAGATTGGATGCGCCAAGCTTCTGATGCGGTTTATATATCAACCGACGATGGTTCTTACGGTAATAAGGGTTTTGTCACCGATGTGCTCAAAGAACTTGTTGAAAAAGGAGAACATTTTGACTTAGCCGTGGTGATAGGCCCCGTACCGATGATGAAGGCAGCCGTGTCGCTTACAAAGGAAATGAATATACCAACAATTGTAAGCCTGAACGCTATCATGGTGGATGGCACCGGCATGTGTGGCGGCTGCCGGGTTTCGGTAGGCGGAGAAACGAAATTTACCTGCGTTGACGGGCCGGAATTCGATGGACATCAGGTCGATTTTAAAGAATTAATGCTTCGCCTCAGGATATTCGATAAGTATGGTAAGCAGGCAATGGAACTCTACGAATCAGAAAGCAAGAATGAAAAATGTGTCATGAAGAAGGTGTTTGATGACAAAGAATAAAATGAAGATACCTCGCCAGCCAATGAAAGAACAGCCGCCGGAGGAACGGGCAAAAAACTTTCTTGAAGTTCCATACGGTTATGATTCCGAAACCGCGATGCTTGAAGCTGAGCGATGCCTCCAGTGCAAGAAAAAACCTTGCGTTGACGGCTGTCCGGTAGCAGTGGATATTCCGGGGTTTATCAATCTGATTGCCGAGGGGAAATTTACTGAAGCCGCATGGACTATAAAGGAAACAAACTCTTTACCCGCTGTCTGCGGACGGGTATGTCCTCAGGAAGACCAGTGTGAAAAATTGTGCGTACGCGGCAAAAAAAGTGAACCGGTTGCCATCGGCAGACTCGAACGTTTCGCCTCGGACTTTGAACGTTCCCAAGGGAAAATCACTATTCCCGAAATTTCACCTCCTACCGGCAAAAAGGTTGCTGTTATCGGCTCAGGACCTTCCGGCCTTACAGTTGCCGGCGATCTTGTTAAAATGGGCCACGAGGTAACAGTTTTTGAGGCGCTCCATAAATCCGGCGGCGTGCTGGTATATGGCATTCCTGAATTCAGGCTTCCTAAAGCAATTGTCGAGGCTGAAGTCGCATATCTTGAAAAACTTGGCGTTGCATTCAAGTTTAACTTTGTTATCGGTAGCATTGAAACCATTGACGAGCTTTTTGAAGAGGGTTACAATGCCGTTTATGTGGCAACAGGAGCAGGAGCGCCGGTTTTTCTGGGAACACCGGGTGAGAACCTTGGAGGGATTTTCAGCGCTAATGAGTATCTTACACGTTCCAATCTCATGAAAGGGTATCTTTTCCCCGAATACGATACACCAATGCCGCGCAGTAAAAAAGTAATTGTATTAGGCGGCGGCAATGTGGCAATGGATTCTGCCCGTACAGCTCTTCGCCTCGGCCCCGAAAAGGTTACAATTGTTTACCGGAGAAGCGCCGATGAACTTCCCGCACGGACAGAAGAAATTCACCATGCCGAAGAGGAAGGCGTGATATTTCATTACCTCACCTCTCCTATTGCATTTTTAGGCGACGGCGAAAACATGGTGCAGTCAGCCAGGTGTATAAAAATGAAACTAGGCGAACCTGACGATTCCGGGAGACGCAGGCCTATACCGGTTCCCGGTTCCGAGTTCGAGATAGAAGCTGATACTGTGATCGTAGCCATCGGGAACCTGCCCAATCCTCTTATTCAAAATACGACATCGGATTTACCAGTCAACAAATGGGGTAATATCATGGCAAATGAACTGGGAAGAACCGGAAAAAAAGGTGTTTTCGCAGGCGGCGATATTGTCACCGGCGCAGCAACAGTCATTCAGGCAATGGGTGCTGGAAGGATAGCCGCAAAAAGCATACATGAATATATCATGGGTGATGGTGAATGGAAGTGGAACAAGTCCTGAATACAGAATTTGAAAGTGCAGTTGAATTTCTTTACAGCTTTATAGATTATGAACGCAGTCTATTCGGTAAATACGACGACAGAACCTTTAACCTCGAACGCCTGCGCAGCTTTCTTTCAACTCTCGGAAATCCACATGAGCGCGGTTGGTACGTCCATATTGCCGGAACGAACGGCAAGGGTTCGGTCGCCGCTATGGTTGCCGGTGCGCTGACACAAGCTGGCCTGCGGACAGGTCTTTATACTTCACCCCACCTTATTACATTTTGCGAGCGAATACGTATCGACGGTTGTATGGTGACACCTGGCGAGATTGTCGCCGGAGTTGCCCGGATAAAGGAGACC
>JABHYP010000622.1 GCA_018656855.1 Candidatus Latescibacterota bacterium
CGTCAATATCAAGGCAAAATAGCTGTAAAAGATTCCTAAATTTCGCCTCTGATATTCGTGAACGATTTATATACTTGTTAATCATTGTCATGACTTAAGTTAAAGCATATTCACTTTACCTTAACTTGTCAAGACCCTTAATTTAATAAGCATTTTAATATCAACACGATATAATCCGGAGTAATTTTATCCGGGTGTGTTATATGGTTTCCGTATAACACCCTGTTATTTTTTTAGTCACAGAAAGTCAATGGGACTGCGTACTCCTTTTCCTCCGCGGTTCAATACATGGGTATAAATCATCGTCGTTTTGACGTCTTTATGCCCAAGAAGTTCTTGTACAGTACGGATATCATAACCATCCTCAAGTAAATGAGTGGCAAATGAATGCCGAAATGTATGACAGGTAGCGCGTTTGGCGATATCTGATTTATAAACAGCTTGAGTAATCGAATTTCTTTGGTAATTAAGTTTCCTTAAATGAATTCTTCCATTCAAAAATATAGTCTGTAATGATTTTATGTTGAAGATAATTTAAATTTTCACTGCAATCCAAAGAAAAAAGTGAAAATATCTTATAATATGTTATTAAATTGTTATTTAAGTTCTATTAAATTCTCGATCGACTTGAGATTTTAAAAAAATTGTATATTCACATTCTGAAACTATTATCCGGTTAGATAGTGATAACACATAATTAAGTACATTGTCTGAACCGCTGATTACACAGATTTTATGATTGACTATGATTAACTGATTTGGAGTCTGTGTATTAAATCATGGTAATCAGTTAATCAGCGTAATCAGCGGTTCAGACCGTTTTAAAATGGATACTCGAGCTAATACTAAATCTCCATATAATCTTACAGATATTGAGTGTAACCATAATCATAATCACTTGAATTTATTCGACTATTAATTGGACACTATTGTAATAATATATTTGCTTTATTCAAAATAAAGTGTATGAACATAATAATATCAAGAAAAATCTCATTTTCTTCAATATGTGGATAAACTTCTATATGAACTTCAGCCCTCCATCCCCCCGAAGGGGGGCTATTAACATTTTTTCATTAAAAGTCTCTTTTAATAAGATTTTCCGGTTTTACCATCTTTAAACCTCCGCCGGCTAATAGTATCATGACTGTTTCTTCGGTATGATCTAATGTCTCCACCCTTGCCTTTTTATACTCTTTTTCTTCATGTTGTTCATCTATTCCGTTCCAGTAAACAACATCTCCCTTTTTTAATCCTTCGGTCTTTGACATTTTTTCTTCCTTTCCGTTACATGATTGGTTAATACCAAGTTGTGTTCAATGAAATATTTTTTTCACCGCAGAGGCGCAGAGGATATAGAGGAAAACTATAAATGATTCTTAAAAATTATGAACCATGATTCTCATGATTAATCATGGTAATCCTGTAAATCCTACTAATCTCGGTTCAATACCATATTATTTCTTTTATCTTTGCGAACTCTGCGTCTCTGCGGTGAAAATTTATGAATTAATCGGATTAGTGAATAACCGCTAAAAATAACTTTGCGCCTTTGCGTCTCTGCGAGAGATAATTATTTTTGTTAATAATTCTAATTAAATACGCTATTAAATATATTTTTGTTTTGGAAACAAAGACGTAATAAACTATTTTTAAAAGTATAGATTTTGAATTTTAAATCTTGAATTTTTAATTATAAACACGACGGAACTTTAATCATGACAAAAGAAAAAAAGAGCTTTGAGGCTGTTCTTTCCCGCCTTGAAGAAATTGTCGAAAAGATGGAAAGCGGCGGTTTAAGCCTTGAGGAGTCGATGGCTCTTTACGAAGAGGGTATTAAAAAGGCGGAGACGCTTAATTCCATGCTCTCTGAGGCCAGGGACAGTGTTATGAAGCTTGTGGCCGATAAAAACGGCGCTGCCTCTCTCGATTTATTTGAAGGGATAGAGTAACGGTGACAGCGGCGGAATATATGGCTGCGAGGAAGGAGCGCATCGATGCCTTTCTTGACGATTACCTTTTACCTGAGACGGTGAAACCTGAAATAATCCACGCGGCTATTCGTTACAGCGTCTTTTCAGGTGGGAAACGTTTTCGTGCCTCGATGTGCATTGCCTCCTGCGAAATGTTCGGCGGAGATGTGGACATGGTTCTTCCGGTCGCTGCCGGCATAGAGCTCATACACACCTACTCCCTCATTCATGACGATCTACCCTGCATGGACGATGATGACCTGAGAAGAG